>CAZAIS010000038.1:0-11413 GCA_964485255.1 uncultured Acidimicrobiales bacterium
GTTTCCACGCCAGCGCTTGTTTCCAACCCAGTTGCGCCAATCGTTGTTCCGGCCCGGATATCCTTTAGCCCGCAATCCCCACCAATCAGACCAATTGGTTTCATTTGGATTCCATTTTTCTCCCGATACCACTGACCAACCCCATTCGATTGTATTGTATTGCCACCGACGTAGCCGATGAGAACTCCATCGACATACGCACTATATGTCCAGTCCCAGTGCGAACCTCCAGTCCGGTAGATTTTGATGGTGTGATTCACTCCTTGCTGGGTCTGTCCAAGCAGATAAAAGGTCTCACCGTATGCATTCATACAGTCAATGTACCATCTGGGATGGGGCCAGGTTTTATCCCACATCCAGCCCGTCTCAACCCAGGCATCCCGCAGTTTTGAATCCCAATAGTTAACTATACTTACCAATAGTGAATCATGACAACAGGATTAACGGCACATACCGCCTCCAAGCCTTGAACCTCGTGATTTCTGTGGTCAGTGAATAGATGTGTCAACAACTGTTAACTGATATGATTCAAACCTGCGGGGAAAACGCGGCACCTGGCCCGCTTACTGAGCGCAGGGGGTAATTGCTAGCTCGATTCCGCACTCAACCACTCGCGCTGAAATCAGGTTACGGGTCTGACCCCCAAGTGGAATCCCGATCGCGTTTGGCAGAAGAACGAGTGGCAGGCTCCTGATATCGGGTACAAGGCGGTTACTGATGTTGATCGTTGATTGTATTGTTGGTATTGATCGTCGAAGGGATTCAACCGCCTGACCCCGAAATCACACTGGCAACATCTTCAACATCTCACTCCCGAAGTTCAGGATAGACCCGATTCATGTGTCAGCGGCCGAACTGCCCGCGACGACCCCTGTGATAGAATACCGCTGCTCGTGCTCACGTGATGGATCACCCCTGCGGGAAGGACCCGCGGCGTGTATGCGAAGCGGAGGTGTTGTGGATGGCCTACGATTTCGAGTTCCTGAAGGTTGAAGTCACCGATTACGTCGCGACGGTCAAGCTAGAGCGGGGAAAGGTGAACGCCCTGAACAGCCAGGTCTGGATCGAAATAGGAGCTTGCGCCAAGGAGCTGCGTTTCGACGACGACGTAAGAGCCGTCGTTATAACGGGCGGCGAGAAAGTATTCGCCGCCGGAGCCGACATCAAGGAGATGGCGGAAGTAACGCCCGTCATCGTGACCAAGATCATCGGCGGGGCCCAGGACGCCCTCACGGCTCTTTCGAACGTGCCCAAGCCGGTCATCGCCGCCATCAACGGTTTCGCGCTCGGCGGCGGATGCGAGTTGGCTCTCGCATGCGACTGGCGGTTCGCCGGTGAAACCGCGCAGATAGGAGTGCCCGAGATTCTGCTGGGGATAATCCCGGGGGCGGGAGGCACGCAGAGGCTGCCCAGGCTCATAGGTCCAGCGAAGGCCAAGGAGATGATCTTCTCGGGCCGGTTCTACGACGCCGGGAAGTGCCTCCAGTATGGACTCGTGGACAAGGTCGTCGAAGGCGACGGCGGCGCGGTCATTGCAGAGGCACAGAAGGTCGCTGGCCGCTACGCGAGCAAGTACCCGCCGTTCGCCCTGGCGATGGCCAAGGACTCGGTGAACAGGGGTCTCAACTGCTCAATATCCGACGGCCTGGTCATCGAGGCACAGGCGATCGCCCTGTGCTTCTCGACCGATGACCAGAAGATAGGGATGCGGACATTCATCGAGCAGGGGCCTGGAAAGGCTGAGTTCACAGGCAAGTAAGCGATACAGGCAAAGCCGTTTCCCTCAAGGTGGCGGCCTGAAGAGTAACGAGATAGAATAGGCGCGATGAAAACACAGGAATTACGTGCATTATTGGTAGAAAAGGAGGAAACATAGTGATTGATTTCGAGCTGGATGATGAACAAAGAGCAGCAGTGGAGATGGCTCACGATTTCGCCCTGAACGAGCTTCGGCCGATAGCGGAGGAGTGGGACAAGAAAGGTGAGTTTCCGAAAGACATCATCCTTCCCAAGGCCGCGCAGGCGGGCCTCCCGACGGCGGGCATTCCCGAGGAGTACGGCGGCGGCGGGCTCGACCCGCTGACGAGCGCGATGGTCTTCGAGGAGATGGCCTGGGGCTGCGCCGGCCTGGCCACCAGCATCGGCGCGAACAACCTGGCGCTGGCGCCTATCATGATAGCCGGCACCGACGAGCAGAAGCAGAAATGGCTGCCCCCCCTGTGCGATCCCAAGAACCCCGGTCTCGCGGCCTTCGGCCTGACAGAGCCCGAGGCGGGAAGCGACGTCGCGGCAATCAAGACTACGGCCAAGGACGAGGGCGACCACTGGGTGCTCAACGGCAGCAAGTGCTTCATCACCAACGGAGGCATCGCGGATGTCTACACGATATTCGCGAATACCGACCCCGAGAAGGGCTACCGCGGGCTCGCGGGCTTCATAGTCGACGGCAAGTCCGAGGGAATCAGCATGGGCAAGCACGAGGACAAGCTCGGCATTCGCGCCTCACACACTGCCGAGGTATTCCTCGATAACGTCAAGGTTCCCAAGGAAGACCGGCTGGGCGACATCGGCAAGGCGTTCTACATCGTCATGCAGACCCTCGACCAGACACGCGCGGGCGTCGCGGCACTGGCCACGGGCATCGCGCGCGCGGCATTCGAGGAGGCTCTGGCCTACGCGAAGCAGCGCGTTCAGTTCGGCTCGCCGATCATCATGAACCAGGCCATCAGCTTCATGCTGACCGAAATGCTCATGGGGATCGAGGCCGGACGCGATCTGTACTACCACGCCGGCTGGCTCGCCAAGAAGGCCGCAGAGGGTGACAAGAACTCGGCGCGCAAGCTTTCCACGGCTTCTTCCATCGCCAAGGCATTCTGCGGCGACATGGCGATGAAGGTCACGGTGGACGCGGTCCAGGTCATGGGCGGGTCCGGCTACATGAAGGACTATCCGGTCGAGAAGTACATGAGGGACGCCAAGATCATGCAGATTTACGAGGGCACGGCGCAGATCCAGCGCCTCGTGCTCGCGGCGAACCTCATGAGCTTGAAGGAGTACAAGCAGTAACAAGGGATAAGCTCTTGGAGAGACTGGCTGACGCCGGGCTTATGCCCGGCGTCAGTGCTTTTACGCTCGATGGCGGCGCCGTGCGTCAGCGGGAGTCGCGGTCCAGCCGCTCGCGGAATTCGTCGAGGAGGAAGAGGCTGACGTCGTCCCTGGCTGGCTCGCCTTTGCTGAACGGCCTGTCCAGGGTTTTGAGCAGCCCCATGATGTAGACGAACAGGTAGGTCAGGAAAACAACGATGATTACCGCCGTGTACAGGGCTCTATCTTGACAAAGACGAGCATCCCAAGGAGAAGCACCACGATCGATTGCACGAAGAAATACGCCGACGGCAGGAAGCCCGTTTTCTGTGTGTAGTACATCCGAAGGAGGCTCTTGCGCATCGCCGCCTCCTCCTGCTTGAGGCGCACGATGTAGTTGGGCGGGACCCCGATGCCCTCCATCTGCCAGAACGAAGGGCCGAGCCCGCCGAGGGCTTCGAGCGCCTTTCTCGAGTGGATATCGGCGGCGTCGGCCTCGAAACCGTCGACGATCTCGACCAGGGATCCGCGAAGGCGCTCCAGGTCGAAGGGCTCCCCCTTGGCCTCGAGCAGGAGGCCTTCCTAGTAGATGCTCTCGCAGCCCGAGATAAGCTCCGCGGGGATCCTCTCGCTCTCCTTGTAGTCGGACATGGCGCCCGCCAGTATCACGCCGAAGAGGAATATACCCCCTGCGATGATGCTGGTGAAGAGAGCGTTTAGTTCGACGAACTCGATGTCCAGGTGGGAAACCAGCAGCTTCAGGCCCACCACCAGGGGCACGGCCAGCGCCGCCACCAGGGCCGAGCGCCAGCTCCGCGCCAGGCTTCTGAACCAGCTCAAGACAGTCCTCCTGCCGCTTCGGGTCGCGGTCATGTTACCTGAAGAGCAGGCACATTCCAAGTTGCCGTCCGGCCCGGCGCCGGCGCTCAATCTGGTATTATTTCCCCTATGGACGTTGACTTGAGAAGGGCAAACGAGCTGTTCCATGACGTCGAGAGCGACAGCTACGACAGGAAATGGGGCATTCAATACGACCTCGAGAACGCGACCCGGGTGCGGCACAAGTTTGAGAAGCTGCTCGGCGGGCCGTTTCCGAGGGTCGGGAAGTTGCTGGAGGTGGGGTGCGGTACGGGCTACGTGGGCCTGAACCTCTGCCTGTGCGACCCCGATCTCATAGGCGAGCTCCACGCTTGCGACATCAGCCAGGGCATGGTGGACACATGCAGCCGGAACGCGGCCGAGCTCGGTGTCACGGTCCGGGCGAAGCAGTCGGAGCTCGAGCGCCTGGCGTACCCGGATGAGGAGTTCGACATGGTCATAGGGCACGCTATCCTGCACCACATACCCGACGTCGGCAGGGCTTTCTCCGAGATACACCGGGTACTCAAGCCCGGCGGTGTATGCATGCTGGCCGGCGAACCGACCCAAATCGGCGACATCATGGGGCAGGTCGCGCGCAAGGGCACGTCCACCGCCCTGAAGGCGTACGCGAGGATGGGAGGATTCTTCGGCGGCGTAAGGGCGAGGATGAAGCCCGCGGGACGTCCGGGCGACGGCGATGACGAGATCCGGGAGTTCGAGAAGGTCGTTGACATCCACACTTTCCGGCCGGCGGCGGTATGCCGCCAGGCGAGGGCGGTGGAGTTCGAGGAAGTCCGGTTCGAGGGCGAGGAGTTTCTCTGCAGCTTCGTGGGGTGGATCACCAGGACCATCGAGAACAATCTCACGGAGGAGAACATCACCTTCCGCTGGCGCTACTGGTCTTACTCCACGTACCTGCGGCTGAACCGTATCGACGAGATGATCTACCCGTACCTGCCCGCGTCGTTGTGCTACAACATGCTGCTTTACGCGCGCAAGCCGGGCTGAGGCCTGCCGGGGGTGGCGGTGGAGACCGGTATCGTGACAGGTGACGAAGAGCGGGGCATGCCCTCGGTGCCCGGGCGGCTGAAGCCCTCCGGCGGGGGCTCATGGCTCCTGCGCAACGCGCGTTTCATAATCAGGAACCGGATGTACACCTTCAACTACTGGCGCTCGCTTTACCGGTTCCTGAAGTTCAAGGCGCTGCGTCCGGGTATCAAGACCGAAGGCTTCGTGTTCCTGCCCAGGCACTACGAGATCAGCAAGGGAAAGGACGCGGAGTTCGTGATAGGGGGCTTCGTCTGGATAGGGGAGGGTTGCGCTTTCCGGGCGCACGAGGGAACGCTGCGGATAGGCCGCAAGACCACTTTCGGCGGGAAGAATACGATCAACTGTTACAATCACGTCGAGGTCGGCGAGGAGGGGCTCTGGGCCGACCACGTTTACGTCGTCGACTTCGACCACTGGTTCGTTGATCCTTACATGACCATCCGCAGCCAGGGGATACGCAAGGAGCACGTGATAATAGAGCGCAACGTCTGGATCGCCGAAAAGGCGACCATCCTGAGAGGGGTCACGATCGGAGAGGGTACAGTTGTGGGCGCCATGTCGCTGGTGACGCGGGACGTGCCGCCTTACGCGGTCGTCGGCGGGATCCCCGCGAGAGTGCTCAAGTACCGCCGGAACCCGGTCGACGTGGACTGGGACGAGGGACGGTACGACAGAACGGGTCCGCCGAATATCTACCAGACGGCCGAGCGCACCTACCGGGGCGAAGAGGCCTGACGCCGCCAGGGGGCGTCGCCGCGACGAGGGGAACCGCATGGGCGAGCTCAGACAGGATGTCGTCACGGGGTTGTGGGTCGTCGTAGCCGCTGACCGGGCCATGCGCCCCACGAGCTTCCCGCTGTCCGGTGTCGCGGCCCCGCCGGAAGATCCCGAGAGGTGCCCGTTCTGCCCGGGACACGAAGTAATGACCCCGCTGGAACTGCTGGCTATCCGTGGCGAGGGTAGTGAACCGAACACCCCCGGATGGCAGGTGCGTGTCGTGCCCAACAAGTACCCCGCCTTCCGGGCGGGTGGCGGGGAGCCTGTTACCGAGTCCCTGTTTTCCGGGCGCCCCGCCTGCGGCTCCCACGAGGTGATAATCAACTGCGCCTCGCACTCGGAGAACCTCGGCACCATGCCGGTCGAGGACGTCGAGCTCGTGTTGAGGGTATACAGGCAACGCTACAGGGCCAACGCCGAGGACCCTCGCATCCGATGCGTGCACATCATCGTGAACCACGGCCGCGAGGCCGGAGCATCGCTCGCGCACTCGCACTCGCAGGTGTTCGGGATACCGCTCGTCCCGCCGCTCCTCCAGCAGGAGCTCGCCGGCGCCTCCTGGTACCAATCCCGGCACGAGGAGTGCGTGTTCTGCAAAATCATCGAGGAGGAGCTCCTGATCTCGCGCCGCGTCATCGCGCGCAACAGGTCTTTCGTCGCGATCGCGCCCTTCGCCTCCAGGTTGCCCTTCGAGGTCTGGGTCCTGCCTCGAGAGCACGAGGAAAGCTATGATCAGATAACCGAGACACAGCTCGAGGAGTTCGCGCGGATCCTTAGCGAAGTCTTGGGACTATACCGGGGGGCTCTGGGTGATCCCCCCTACAACTACTACATCCACTCGGCGCCGGCGGACGGGGGCGCATACCCGTACTACCACTGGCATCTGGAGATGGTTCCGAAGCTCACCGCAATCGGGGGCTTCGAGCTCGGAACGTCGATGATGATAAACGTCACCGCGCCCGAGCAGGCCGCCGACTTCCTGAGGGGCCGGAGCGAGGGCCCGCCCGGCGAGGTGTAGCCCGGAGCCAGCCGGGCAGGGTTGTCCTATCACGCGGGGAATGGTGGATGTGGAGCAGGAGGATCCCGATGCCGAGGACGAACCCGCCGGTAAAAGCATTCCTGGTAGGTGCCGCGCTCGTCGCGCTCGTCGCGGCAACGCTGGCGGGAGCCGGCTGCGGCGGAGACATCTCCAGGGCCCGGAGCTACACCGAGGCGGGGGACGAATTCCTGGAGTCCGCCCTCGAGATAGGAGAGGACCTGGACCTGACGAAAAGCCGTCTCGAGCGGTTGATGCTGGAGAATGATGTCGCGGGCCTCGTGGCCATGGAGGCCGGCATCCGAGGCATCCTCGAGGAGATCGACAGGTCAATGGAGTTCAACGACAAGGCGATGGCGGAGTACCGGAGGGTGGGCCGGCTCGAGGGCGTGGACAAGTACGCGGTGTACGCGGGCTACCGCATGGAGGCCGCGGCCAAGCAGAAGGAGGCACTGGAAACAGGCCGGGAACTGGGGGACTACGCGCTGGACGTCCTGGAAGCAGCGGCGGCCGGTAGGCCGGTTAACCTCAACGAATCGCTCAAGGCCGTCAGCTCCAAGGTCAACGAGCTCGACCAGAACGAGCGCGACCTCGACGAATTCATGCGCCAGGCCGAAGCCTACGCCCACGACCACAAACTGTAGGCGTCGTTCACTTTTTACATTTTTTGTTTACTTTCTGGCGCGCACTCAATAACAACGGATGAAAAGTAAACAAAAAAAGTAAAAAGTGAACGACGCTAGCCGGTGGCTTCGTCGGGGAGGGGTGGGCAGAGCTTGAGGGTGCGGGGGTGGTATTGGTAGCCGCGCTCCGCGCGCCGGTAGACCTCGAGGGTCCTGCGGGCTATGCGGTCCCAGTTGTAGGTCTCGCCCATGTAGGACATGGCGTCCTCGGTCAAACGATCGGCCAGTTGCCGGTCCCCCAGAACCCGTAGCATGGCCTGCGCGAGTGAGTCCGGGTCCCCCGGCTCGAACTTGAGCCCGGTCTCCTCGTGGATCACTATTTCCGAGAGCCCGCCGGTGTCGGCGACGATCGTCGGCGTTCCCATCGCCATCGATTCGAGGACAACCATGCCGAACGGCTCGTAGAGGCTCGGGACCACCGTCAGGTCCGCGCTCTTGTAGAAGGCGCACAGCCCATCGGTGTCCATGTGACCGGCGAATTTGACCTTGTCCTTCAGGTCGAAGGCGCTCACAAGCGACTTGAGTTCGTTGAGGTGGGGGCCGCTCCCCGCGACCACGAAAGTCACGTTGGGTATCCGGTTGAGTATCAGCGGCATCGCCTCGATGACGGTCTGGACGCCTTTCTCGTACACCAGCCTTCCTACGAAGAAGACGAGCTTGTCCTCCGGCGGGACGTACTTCTTCCTGTAGAGGTCCACGCTCACGTCACGCTTGAAGCTCTCGTGGTCGATGCCGTTGGGGATCACCTCGACCTTTCCCCCGGGGAGCTCGAAGATGTCGGTTATCTGCTCCATCATGTACTGGCTGCAGCAGATGGTGCGAGAGGACTCGAAGGTGAGCCACCACTCGATCTGGTGGATAAGCTTGTTCATGGGACCGGGCAGGTGACCCTGGTGGCGCCCGTACTCGGTGGCGTGAATGGTCGCCACCAGCGGGATCCTGTAGGCGTGCTTGAGGCTGGCCGCGGCGTGAGCCACCAGCCAGTCATGGGCGTGTATGACGTTCACGCTCTTGAGCTCGTTGATGAGCGCGACGGCCTTCTCCAGGAGCGCCACGTTGAACTGGAGGGTCCAGGGGACCCAGTCCTCCTGGGTGATGTTGGGCGGGTAGTTGACGACGCGGTATATGTGGACCCCTTCGGACTCCTCGTACTCAGGAGCCCCGGGGTGGTCCTTTGTAACAACGTGAACTTTCACGCCCTGCTCGGCGAGAGAAGTGGCCAGGTGATAAACGTGGCGTCCCAGCCCGCCGATGATGCGAGGCGGGTACTCCCAACTCAGGAGCAGGACCCTCATGCCTGACCCCCTTCCTTCTCCGTAAATCCATCTCCGCCAGAGACAACGCTGAGATCGAGTCGGCCGAACAATCTGTCCGCTTCCTCGATCTCACCAAGGACCGCCTCTGCGCCTGCCACCGCTCCGCTATCTAGCGCGTTCGCCAGCCTCTCGAACCGCTCGAGGTGGCAGCGAAACCGTTCAATAGCATAGTCTCTGGCACGGTCTTTTGCAACCATGTAAGACCAGTCGCTCGACTCGAGAAGGAGCACCTCCCGGGCCGCCTGCTCGAGCGCCCGGCGCTCCAGCGAACCTTCGCGGGCCGCCGAGCGCTCAGCGAGCAGCCCGAGGAGGCGCTCGCGCGCGGCGCCCGTCTCCTTCCACATCCAGCCGGTGCCCGGGTTCAACCACGTCGAATCGTCCCTGCCGGTACCCCACGTCGTCTCCAGGAGGTCGACGCGCCCGCGCTCGGCGTTACCGCGGAGGAAAAGCGAGGGAACGGTAAGATCTATCGACCCGCACCCCGCCAGGGAGCGGAGCGTGAGCTCGAGCCAGTAGAAGCCCTCCTTCCAGCCGTGGCCGAAAAACTCCGTGTCGTAGCAGGCAAGCACGAGGGGCTGATCTATCCAACGGGTAGCATCCGCCCCGGGCCGCCGGTCGGGCTTGACGAGGTCCGCGATCTCCGATGCCACGTCGCCGATGAAATGGTCCGCGTGGTCCAGGGCCCTGCGGCGGGCCGCCTCGGGCCGGTAGACTTCCTTGAAATCTATGCCTACGTCGCGGCCCGTCACCCTCCAGTAGTGCAACCCGGATCCCTGGTAGTACTTGGTGGAGTCCATGTACCGTCCGTCGGTCGGGTAACCGGAGTCCTCGTCCCAGGCGTTTTCGTGGGCCCTGTCGCTGCGGGCGAGGGCCGTCACCCCCGAGCGCCCTACCGTGTAAGGCCGCCCGGGTGGAAGGCCGGCGAGGGCCGATGAATCGACGACGAAGTATTCGATGCCCTCGGACTGGAGCAGCCCCTCGAGGCCAGAGCGGTAGGCGCATTCCGGGATCCAGAAACCGCGCGGCCGCCTGCCCAGGTGGCGCCGGTGGGACTCGATTCCCAGGAGCACCTGCTCCCTCACGCTCCCGTAGTCGGGCATCGCCGGGAGAAACGCGTGGGTAGCGCAGGAGGCCAGCGTCTCCACCAGGCCTCTCTCCTCGAAAGACGCCAGGGCGCCCGGCAGGTCTCTTCCCACCCCCTCGAAAACCTCCAGCTTGCGCCGGAAATCTCGTCGGTATTCCTCCGCGAGCGCCCCGCGGGCGGGGTCCTCGAAGTACTCGAAATCACGGGCGTCCGCCGTCGCGCGATCGAGCATGGTCTCCAGGTACTCAACGAAGCGGCTCTTGATGTACGGGTCCGACAGTTGCTCGCAGAGCACCGGCGTCATCGTCAGCGCCAGGCAGTGCTCCAGGCCTTCGTCCTCGAGCCGGGCAAGCATCTCCAGGAGGGGGATGTACGTTTCGCTCATCACCTCGTAGAGCCAGTCCTCGCCAACCGGCCACGCGCCGTTCTTGCGGACGTAAGGCATGTGGGTGTGCAGCACGAAAGAGAAGCAACCGTCCAATGCTCATCCCCCGGTGCGCGGCCCGGCGCATGCCGCCACTATGTCCAGGCACCTCGCAGCGTCGCCCGTGCCTATGCGGAAGTCGCGCGTTCGGACCAGGGGTGTAAGGAGGCGGTGCGTCCAGTATCTCGGGTTGGACCTGCCCATCTCGTAGAACCTGATGAAGTCGACCACCGGTACCCTTTCGTTGAGCGCGAGCCAGCCGGCGTGGTACAGCCCCATCACCTCAACCTCCTCGAAGTGCTCCAGAAGGACCAGCTCGAACTCGTCGGGCGTATACTCCCGCAGGTGAAACGGGTTGATCGGCCGATCTCGGCCCGGTGAGATGGTGAGCCTGTTGGGAGTCGTGATGAGGGCCCTGCCCTCAGGGGTGAGGACGCGGGCGATCTCGGAGAAGTAGCCGCTCTCGTCGACGAGGTGCTCGACCACCTGGAAGGACACCGCCAGGTCGAAGGACGAGTCCTCGACCTCGAGCGCGTTCACGTCCATGACCGAGAACGAAACGTTCTCTGAGCCGTAGTGTTTCCGCGCGTGCTCCACGACCTCGGGGGCGATGTCGATCCCAAGCACGCTACAGGCGGTCCCGGCCAGCATGGCCGGGCCGTAGCCCTCCCCGCATCCGATGTCGACGACCCTCCCCGCGCGCGCCATGGGCAGAGCGTACTCGTAGGCGACGACGTGTCTCATGTACCAGTAGTTCTCGCGCGGTATGCCGGGCAGCGTTCTTTCGCCCGTCAACTGGAGATCTTCGCAGGGGGAAACCAATCCGCAGCCTATTCTAAGTATTCGAGCACGGCTTTCGCCGCCGCGATGCCCGCCGTGAAGGCCACGTCTCCGCCCTTTCCCTCGACGCCCACGCAGTCCCCCGACAGGAAGAGGTTCGACGCGCCGTCGACAAGCGTGGCCGGGCGGTCCCGGGGAGTCTGGCCCACCCGGGGCTCGAAGCCGTCGACCATCTTCAGCCGGAGCACCCGTTCCCATTCGACGCGGTCGAATATCCCGGGGAACATCCTCTCGATCAGTTCGACGAAACGCTTGTGC
>CAZAIS010000039.1:0-11393 GCA_964485255.1 uncultured Acidimicrobiales bacterium
TTGAAACGGAATAAGGAGGACATGGAAGTGACAGAGCAGGACAACGGCGCACAGGGAATGCAGGGAGCGCTGCGAGAGAGGCTGCGCAATCGGGGAAAGGGAGAGAAGCAGAAGACAGAGTGCCACGACAACATCAGGTCGCTGGCGATGGTGTGTGCCGCGATGGAGAGGTCCCGAGGCAGGGAGCGCGTAACGGTGATGGTGTGACAGGCGGCGAGCGGGTGTCTCAGTAGTAGAACGTGTAGGTCTGGATGCCGAACACGCCGCGAAGGAAGCTCCACATCCCTCCGACGACAACCTCCCCGACTACGAGGCCGACAAAGAACGGAATGGCGCGCCGGTACCCGGACAGCCCGGTGTAGCGCAGAATGAGAACCTTCACGGCCCAGCTCACCAGAATAGGGCACCACACCATGTCCAGCCCGAAGGCCATCCCCACCGCGTACCCCGCGGGGTGGAACGGGAAGCCCATGAAGAGAAGGTTCATCTGCTTCAGGAACAGGGCAAAGCAGGCGCCCACCAGCATGACCCCAACGCCCTTGTAGTCGGCGGCCACAGGGTTGGTGAGGTACGACGTCAGCACGGTGAAAGCTTCCTGCGGGAAGCCCGAACCGGGCGCTCCGGGATGATGCATCGCCGGGTATGTGCGGCTGTAGCTGAGATGCAGCAGTGCCCAGAAGGCTGCCGGGACTCCGATCAGACCTCCCAGTCCGAGTGCGAGTACCATCTTGCCCAGCGGCATCTTTGCCTGCGACGCAGCTTTCAGACACTCCGCCTGATGGGGCATGAGGATTCCGCGGTGCATCCTGTTCTGGTACCAGAGCATGGTGAGCACGGAGAGGCTTTTGGGCGCGAGCACGGCCGTGCCGGCCGCGAGCACGAGAATGTGCGACGGACCGACGTACGCGAACTGGTGGTCCGGTGGGCCGACCTCCGCCCGCACGCGCGTAAGCCCGGCTGTGAACATCAGATAGAGCACGACGTACAGGATGGACCAGTGCAGTGCCAGACCCGCCGCCGTGAGGAAGGCGATGGCCACTACGACGCACAAGAGAAGCACGGCCGTGGCGATCCTCGCGAAAGTCGTCCTCATGCAATCAGTTACACTTTCCTGTCGCGACCCTGTCGCTCCCATGTGAGCCTTCCCGTCTCATGGCGTAGCCTCCGGTTCCGGGGTGACGGCGGGCTCACGGGCCGCCGTCCTTCTCGGGTTTATGCTGGTAGCGCGGGACCTCGAAGTAAAACGTCGAACCCTTGTCCTCCACGCTCTCGAACCATATACGCCCACCCTGTGCTTCAATGATGCTCTTGCATAAAGCCAGGCCCATCCCTGCTCCACGCGTACCCGTGCCGGAAGGACGCTCCAGTTGCGCGAACCTCTCGAACACCTCGTCCTTGAAAAACTCGGGTATGCCGGTACCGGTGTCCCGGATCGAAAACCGCAGCTTCTCGCTCGTCACGTTCAATTCGATCACGATCCCCCCGAAATCGGTGAACTTGATAGCATTCGAAAGCAGGTTTTCGAGCACCCTGAGAATCGCGTGCGGATCCACGACGGCAACCGCGCCGCCGTCGGGGACCCTGAGGGTGATGCCTATCTTCTTCTCCAGCGCCATCGGCTCGAATAACCTCGCGGTCCGAGTAACCAGGTCGGACGCGTCGAGTTCCACGGGCTCTATTCCGAAATCCCCCGATTCGATCCTCGTCGCATCGAGCAGGTTGTCCACAAGGGCCGCCAGGCGGTTGCCGCCGCCGCTCGCGATCTCGAGCAGCGTCTTCTCGTCATCGCGAAGGCGGTCCTTCGCGCACCGGCCCAGGGTTTGAACGGCGACGTTCAGGGCGTTAACCGGACTGCGGAACTCGTGGGAAGCCAGTTGTATGAACTCCGATTTCGCCCTGTCCGCCTTCAGGAGCTCCTCGTTTACCCGCGCGGCGGACTCCTCGACTTCAGCACGAAGCGCGATCATGTCCTCCTGGTTCCGCCTGCGCACGATCCACTCGAACGCGATAAAACCCAGGAAAAGCATCGCCACGATACTGAAGAGGACGCCCAGGAGCCGCGCCTGGTTGTAAGACTCAACGGCATCCGCGAAATCCACGTCGGTTCCCAGGAGTGCGATAGGCCGGCCCGCCGAGTCATTCACGTAGGCGCTGGCGCTCAGCCATGTCCCCCATTCATCAGTCACCGGGCCCTCGGCTATCGCCTCCGCCTTCCTCTTTCCCTGGAAGACCTCGAGATCGAAAGGCTTGGTCTCCTGGTACACTTGCCCCGGTCGCGAGTAATCGGGAGACGACGGGTCCTCCGAGTCCACCAGGAAGACGAGCTTTCCACCCGCGGGTCGCATGAGGTAAGCAAACCTCACGCGGGGGTCCGACTGCTTTATGCGGACGAGCCGGGACCGGAGGTCCCTCCAGGCGGGGGACGCCGTGTCCCGCTCGGTGCCGGTGAGCGCCTGCACTTCGTCCGAGTCGATTGCAGCGGCCGCTGTCGCAGCCTGCAGCTCTCGCTCCTCGTAGCAACTGCTCTTCCTTCCATTTGCCACCCAATAAGTGAGAATCAACCCCAAGGCGCCGACAGCCGCAATCAGCAAGACTGCCGCCAGACACCTGGTAACGGTCGCTCTCCCTATACGCATACAGGACTCCTGAGGTGAAACGGTCCGACTCTCACGCCATCGGCCGGGCCGGGCACGCGCCCTACGCCTCTTTCTTTTATTAATATCAGGCTTCCGGCGCTCGATCTGTATAGTCCATACGGGCTAGGCCGCCACGACGCCGCAAGCAACCCCCCGCGCTATCGCCCATGTGCTATTACTGACGATCGGGTGCCCTTCTTGGTTACATCGCTTGAGCGCGGCTTCTGTTACGGCCTCATGACGGCCGGGCGGTTCCTCTTTCAACCGAACGCGGTACAATCCACCCATGTCACAGCTTGCGATTATAGAGAACGGGCCTACGCTGTGGTCGTTCTTCGGCCGCGCGCTCGATCGCGCCGGTATTCCGTACAAGAGGGTGCCGGTGTGCCGCGGGGCGGATTTCCCACGCGACTTCGAGGCCTGCATCCTGACCGGTGACTTCCACAACGTCTCCGACGGGCTCAAGGGATATCACCGCCGTGAGCTGGACTTCCTGGAGAAGCTCGACGGTCGCAGGGCATTCGCCTCCTGTTTTTCCCACCAGCTCATCGCCACCGCTCACGGCGGCCGCGTGGCCCGTCGAGACGGCCGGCTCCTGCGATGGGAAAAGGTCGCGCTGGAACGGGCACATCCCGCATTCGGCAGCGTCGCAGGTTTCGACGCGGTATGCCTGAACGTCGACGAGGTGGTAGGCGTCCCTCCCGGAGCGACCCTGCACGGGACCAGCGAGCGGTGCGGCTGCCAAGTCCTTTCCTACGGATCAGACATCCTTACCTGCCAGGCGCACCCTGAGATGTCGGTGAGAAAAGGGCACCGCCTGGTGAACGCCCTGGCCCTCGCGCTCGCCGGAGGCCCAGGTTCCCGCTACGCGGAATACCGCTCCTCTCTACCCTCCGACCTCCCCGAGCACAACGCCTTCCTCTCCTCCGTCCTCCGCTGGCTCACCCAGGGTCAAACCCGGAATTAGCGCGTTCTTGTTGCGTTTGGGGTCAGGCCCTCGATACCTTAACCACGGGTCCTCATTCCGGGGGCCGGCACGCTCGAGTTTCCCTGGTGGCCGTCAGCGAGGAGCCGACTGCGAGGATTAAGGCCGCGAGTGCGGCCACCGCGGCGCCGAAGGCGAATGCGATCGTAGGCCCGCGTGCGGCCGAGCACGACCAGATCACACCGAAAGCGATGCTCGCCAGCAGCTTGAATACGCCTTCAGTCATGTGGTAGACGCCGAACGCCGTCCCTTTCATGTCCTCGGGCGCGAGATCCGCGACATACGCGCTAAGGCATCCCGATGTCAGCGCGTAGAAGAGGCCGTACGCCGCGAAGAGCAGCCATACGAACACGAGCCTGCGCGCGAAAGCGAAACCGAGGTAGACGAGCGCGTAAAGCGCGAAGCCCATAAGCAGCGTCCTCCTGCGGCCGATCCGGTCCGACAGCATGCCGCCGGGTGTAGCCAGGAGGCTGTAGACCACGTTAAACACCATCCAGACCAGAGGCACCAGGTAGGCCTTCATGCCGAGGTTCTGCGCACGGAGAAGAAGGAAAGCATCGCTCGAGTTGCCGAGCGTGAATACCGCCACGACGATCATCAGCACCTTGTAATGCCGGCTGAACCCCGAGAGGCTCAAGCCGGGGAAAGCGGCACGCTCTCCCGCAGGCCTGTCGCGAAGCGCGAACAGTATGAGGGCGACGGCCGCGAGCCCGGGAACAAAGGCCGCCAGGAACACCCAGCGGTAAGCGCTCGCGCCCCTGCCCTCGAGAAGCCACATCATGAGGAAAGCTATCGCCGGCCCGACGACGGCCCCCAGCGTATCCATGGCTCGGTGGAAGCCGTACGCCTTCCCCCGTGCTTCCGGCGCTGCCGTCTCCGAGATCAGCGCGTCGCGCGGGGCGGTGCGCAGGCCTTTTCCCACGCGGTCCAAAAACCGGACCGCCAGCACCTCCCAGACGGCGCCCGCCGCGGCGAAGAAGGGCTTGGTGACCGTGGAGAGTCCGTATCCCGCCAGGATCAGGGCCTTCCGCTTCCCCAGCCTGTCCGAGATGTAGCCGGAAAAACCCTTGAGCACGCTGGCCGTTCCCTCGGCTATCCCCTCGATCACTCCCAGGAACACCGCGCCTGCGCCGAGCACGCTGGTGAGAAAGACAGGCAGAAGCGGGTATATCATCTCGGAGGACACGTCCGTGAAGAAGCTGACAAGCCCGAGGACCTTGACCGTGCGGCTCAGCTTGCCCGCCCTGCTTTCGCCCCCGCGCGCCGCTCGCGGGCGTTTTCCCCGGGGTTCTCGATCCTCGGATTCAGCGTTCAGGTGTCCGCTCCATCCCTCGAATGGCGGCCGTTCTTATCCACCAAACGGTAATCCGGGGGTGCCCGGGGTGTCAATCCGTGGCAAACAGGCCGATAGCCATTGAATCCTCAACTGATTCGGGGTTAGAGTATTGGGGTACCTCGGCCGAGGCTCGAGGCTGCCGAAAGGAGTAACGTGGCATCAATTCCCGGTAGCTGGTGTCCGATACGCCAACCACAGATCCCCGGGGCCAGGGTTCCATGTGAAGACAGTTGCGCTCTTTACATCTCGTCGTCAAAGCTGCCTCCTACTCACAGTTGCGCGCTCACCGCTCTAGGAATTTACGCGCTGCAAAGGATAGTCGTACCGAAACATCAGGCTGCCGGAGCTGAAGGGCAGGCAGCGGAACAAACACAACAGGCTGACCCGGATTGACATGGCCAGAATGGCGAAAGACCGCAAGAGCACCGCGGGCGACGACACCGGTCGATCTGAGCCCGGGTACCTCGCGGAAGACAACTACAAAGCGCGGCTCACGAAAGGTCTCCTGGGGGTAGACCTCGGGGAAGGCTATATCGTGGAGGTCCTCAATTTCCGAAGCAAGCGCGTGCTCCGGCGCGAGCTTTTCGAGAACGCCGAGGTCGCGCGAGAAGCGCTGGGACGTATCCGCGAGGACATCGACGGGTTGACCACGGAGGATTTCAGGCGGAAGTACCTCCAGCCGCCCGACTGAGGCCTACCACCCGCCCGGGTCCCTATCAAGTCCGAGCGCGTCCGCCTCGACGAGCCCGCTCACGTTCAGCGCGCTCTCGGCGGCCATCTCCGTGCCTATGCCCCGCCCGCCCGTATCGGCTCCCACCGAGTAGAGCCCCGGGACCGGCATAACAGGGCCGGGGCGATCCGCGCCGACCTGCCGGTAATCCTGGGAAAGGCCGATAACCTCCCCGAGTTCGCGGCCGGAGATTTTCGATGTGTACTCGACGTCGGTCCTGAGCTTCCAGATGACGTGGTCCTCGATTCCAGGGTGAAGCATCTCCATGGTGGCTTCAATGCGATCGAGAACCTGGTTGTTCAACTCTTTCTGCTTCGGGTCCGCCGTGAGCACAGCCCCCGCCAGGACCAACTGGCAACCCTCGGGCGCGAGATCCGGGTCCGGGATCGAAGGCACGGGGTACATTATGCCTACGTACTTCTCGAGCGATTCTGCGTCGTTCACGTCGGGTATCCACAGCGTCATGGGGTGCGGAACGACCTCGGCGTCCAGGGCGTACTTCACGCTTACGGCACCGTAGGAGGAGCGCAGCTTCGTTACGCGCTCCACGTAACCGGCAGGGAGGTGCTCCTCTACCATCTTCACGGTAGGCTGAAGACCCATGTTGGAGATCACCACGTCGGCGTCGATGCGTCCACGCGCCTCGACACCCGCGACCCTCCCGTTCTCGACTATTATCCGCTCCACCTCGCGACCGTACTCCACGTTTCCGCCGAGGCGCTCGAGGGCGTCGAGGTACGACCTGGCTATGGAACCCATGCCCCCCCTGGGGTAGGACAGCGACGCGTTGTTCGCCATGCCCGCGAAGCAGTATATGAACTCGCTCGTCGAACCGGTGAAATACGTCACAACGATAAGCATCCCGCAGGTGGCGTTAATCATCTGGTGGAACTGGAAATCGTCGGTGAACCGGCTGACGTAGTCCTTGAGCGGCGTCTTCTCCAGCGCTTCCATCTCGGCGTCCGGCTTCATGGTGGCAAGCTCCTTGAAGCAGACGTAGCAGTCGTCCCTGTTCTCGGGCAGCACCCCGATCCCTTCGATGATCTTCCTGATAGACTCGTCCGAGGCGAAGTCGAGAGGGTAGGTGGCGACCTTGTTTCCGAGGCATATGCGGTTCCCGGATATCAGCGACCATGACAACTCCGCGTTCACCCTGTGGGCTATCTCACCGAGCGGCCCCTTGTCGCCGCTGCCCACCGCGTGCACGCCTGTGTCGTAGACGAAGCCTTCACGCTCGAAGCTGGCGGCCTTGCCCCCGGGGAAGCTGTTGCGCTCCAGGACCGTTACGTCGAAACCTTTCTCCGCGAGAAGGGCCGCGCAGCCGGCTCCTCCTATGCCGCTTCCGATGACAACGACCTTGCTCTCGCCCTGTCCCATTGCTATCTCCTTCCGGTTGACCTGCATAATGTACCAAATCGAGGCCCGATAGTCTCCACCACTCCCCGCTCGCGGCGCGTGCGAGGAATGTAGTGCCCTTTTCGCCCGTGTAATACAATTACCCTCGATCGCGCCGTGGCGCGGCCGGATGAAGGGAAGGGCGCATGACCGACGAAAGCACCTGGTTCTCCCGGAGGTGGCGGGACGCCAGGTCGCAGAAGGCCAACCTGGTCCTGCTTATCGCGGGACTGGTGCTTGTAATCCTCGCGCCTTTGTGGAGGTTCGCCGTGGCGCCGGCCCTGAAGATCGTGGCCACGGATACCGACCGCATGATCTTCTACACGGGCACGCTCACCCGGTACTTGCGCCCGGAGGGAGAGGCGCTCACCGGCACGGAGCCGCAGGGGACCGACGTTACGATCCAGGTCAGGTACTCCAACCCGATCGGTAAATCGACCACGGGCGTCGCCCTGCTCCAGGCCGACACCGAGCTGATCAGAACCTCGGACAAGGTCCGCCTCGGTGAGTCACGGCACAGCTACGCGATAGACAGGCGTACGGCGAAGCAGGTGCCCGGCCACGGCTCCGACATGGATCGCACGGGCTACTACCTCTTTTTCCCGTTTAATACTGAGGCCGGCCGCCTCGACGTCTGGGATGACTCGAGCGCCGCCGCGCAAGAGGCCGTGTTCGCGCGCAAGGCACGCATGTACGGCGTGGACGTCTATATATTCACTATGAGGTACTCGGGAAAGCGGGTTCCGGCGCCGGAGGGCTTCCCGGAGCGGATTACGGGCGCCCGTTTAAAATCCATCATACCTTCCCAGGCACCGGCGGCGGAGGACTCCGGGGTGTTCGACGTGACCTACCGGGGGAATCTGGTCAGGGAGTACGTGGTGGAGCCCGTTTCAGGGACGCAGGTCGGCGTTACGCGGACCCGGGAGTCCGTGTTCATGGCCGTCGATGACCCCGACAGGGGCGTCTCCTGCACGCAGGTGGTCTACAAGCTCGACCACGAGGAGAAGCCAGAGAGCCTCCAGGAAGGCGGCGACTTCGCGGCGCACGAGATCGCCAAGATCACGCTCCAGTTCCTGTACATTCCCCTGCTGTTCCTATTGCTGGGATTTGCGTGCGCCCTCGTAGGCTTCTTCGCGTCCGGGGATGCCGGGGACGCCGCGGCGGGATCGGAGGGCGTCGCGGCGCCCGGTGCGGCAGACGGCGCAGGGGACGCCGGGCTCGACACCCCGGCGCCCGGGCGTGAGAGCGCAACCGGACCGGATGATGAAGTCACGAGGGCCGCTCGAAGCCCCGCGGATGTCGAAGTCCCGGCCGCGCCGGGATCCGGAGAGCCGCCGGGGGGACGCGGAGCGCGCGGCTAGACCCGGTCGGTGTAGATGTCGAAAGGCAGCTCTCCGGTGACGAACCTATCCAGGTCCTCGCCGTTGTAGAGCTTGATCACGATGCGCCGCAGCTTGCCACTCAACGTGTCGATGGCGTTCTTGGTGAGAGGTTCCTCGAGGAATCCCGACAGGTCGATGGGCCTTCCCACCCGTACCGTCATCTTCCTGTACAGCATGAACCTCATCGACCCTTCCCTGGCGGCAGGATGGTCCACGCCCAGAAGCTTGCCGGGGACGGCGGGGAGCTTCACCTCTTCACTGGGAACGACGGCCGCGGGGATGATGGGAACGCCTGCCTCCAGGGCCATTCGCGCGAAGCCGGTCCGGAAGTAACTGATCCTGCTTGCCTTGTCGGGTCGCATGAACGACTCGATGCCCTCGGGGAAGATGCCCACGATTTCCCCGTCCTTCATCAACTGGACCGCCTCGTCGAGGCCCTTGCCGGTCCGCGTTCCGCCCTTGAGGGAAAGCCTGACCATGCCGGTCATGTGGTAAAACGTCTTGAACATCGGGACCACGAAACCTTGCGAGCCTGCGACGAAATGGACATAGCGGTCGATCTCGGTCATGAGCGCCACCGGGTCGAGTATCGACCGGTGGTTGCATATGAGGAGCGCTCCACCTTCGGTGGGAACGTTCCCGGCGCCCTCCGAGCGTATGCGAAAGGCGAACGTGAGCCATGGGCCGAA
The DNA here is from genome assembly GCA_964485255.1 of uncultured Acidimicrobiales bacterium. Lineage (GTDB taxonomy): Bacteria > Actinomycetota > Geothermincolia > Fen-727 > Anoxymicrobiaceae > CAZEJS01. The sequence continues at coordinate 9,154 of CAZAIS010000039.1, forward strand.
GAAAGTCCGCATGCTCTCGTATGCAAGCATCTGGTAAACGTTCATGGCTGTAATCCGTCCAGGTCCTCGGGTGTTCCAGCGGTCGAACTCGTGTAATAAAGGATAAGGCTTGGCGCGCGGCCGCGCAATCACGCGCTCGCGACGGGCACCGAATCCCCGAAGAACCATGGCCGCGAGTGAACGCCCCCGTCCGGTTCTGTTATCATTTCGCGGATGAATGTAACTTTTATCTATCCTGACTATTTCGAGACGCAGGACGTGCACACCGAACCGCAGGGGCGCATGTACCTGGGCATCGGCTACCTGTCGGCGGTGCTCAAGCGAGGCGGCCACGACGTGGAGCTGGTGCACCTGATCCGGCCGGTCGGGCGAGACGATCTCGTCGCGTCCGTGCGCGCGGCGAAGCCCGACCTCGTCGCGCTTTCGGCGACGTCGCTGCAATTCTCGAAGGTGAGGGACCTCGCGCGCTTGGTCAAGGAAGACCTCGGGGTCCCGGTCGCCTGCGGCGGGGTGCACCCAACGATCGCGCCCGGGGAGACGATAGCCTGCGAGTGGATCGATTTTATCTGCGTCGGCGAGGGGGAGTTGCCGCTTCTCGAACTCTGCGACGCACTCCAGGCGGGCCGCCGGCCGGACGGGATCGCGAGCATCTGGTTCAAGGAGGGCGGTGAGGTCGTGCACAACGACGTGCGCCCGCTGGTCACGGACCTGGACGGGATGCCTTTTCCGGACCGCTCTATCTTCGACGTGGAAAATTTCGCCGCCAACCAGAAAAAACGGCTTTCGATAATGGCATCCCGCGGTTGCCCGTTCAACTGCTCTTACTGCTGCAACCACATCCAGCGCGCGGTCTACCCGAACTGTGGAGAGTACGTCCGGTTCCGAAGCCCCGCGAACGTCATCGACGAGATTGACACCGCGCGCCGCGACGACCCCGGGATCGAGCAGGTCAGGTTCGAGGACGATATCCTGACGATGGACCGGGATTGGTTCCGCGAGTTCGCCACCCTGTACCGTGAGCGAGTCGAGCTGCCTTTCATCTGCAACGCGCGCGTGGACCTGCTAAACGCGGAGATGGTCGACCTGCTCGCCGGCGCTGGCTGCAGCACCATCGCCATGGGCATCGAGAGCGGCAATAACTGGCTCAGGAAGAACGTCCTCTCAAGGCCCATGAAAGACGAGAAGATCCGCGAGGCGTTCGCCCTGTGCCGCCGGGCTGGGATATCGACCGTTTCGCTGAACATGACCGGGTTCCCCCACGAGACGCTCTCGATGGCACTGGACACCGTCAAGATGAACGCGGACGTATCGCCCGACCTGGCGCAGGTCACCGCCCTGTGTCCTTTCCCCAACACGCGGATATACCGGGAATGCCTCGAGGGGGGCATGCTCGGGGACACCACGCTGGACACGCTTTTCTCAGGGCGCTCGGAGCTGCGCCTCGACAGGATGTCGCGGGCCCAGGTGCATATGATCTGCGAGAACTTCGTGCTGCTGATGGTAGCCTACCGGGGTTGCTCGTCCCTGCCGGGGCCGCTACGGGGGGCGGCCCGCGCCGCGCTGGACTTCTTCCTCGAGACACGGCTCGTACCCCAGCGCGCGCGCGAGGACGTGCTTCGAAGAGGGCGCGGCAGGCTCGACTGGAAATACTATCTCGGGGTGGACTACTGATGGAGTTGCGATGAGAACGGCGAGTCGGAGAGACGCGCGCGAGAGGTTCGATGAATGGGCCGCTACGTACGAGGGCTCCCTGTTCTGGCGGCTGTACTTCACGCCGCTGCACGACATGCTCGAGCGGCGCGTCGAGGGCGTGCCGGGGGCCAGCGTCCTGGACCTCGGAAGCGGGACAGGCGACATGCTGAGGAGGTTCGAGAAGAGGGGCGCGGAACGCCTTCTCGGCATAGACGTGAGCGTAGGAATGCTCGAGGTCGCGAGGGGTCTCGCGGGCGACAGTTCACGGATCGAGTACGTGAACTCGTCGGTCGAGTCTCTCCCCCTGGCCGATGATGAATTCGACATCGCGCTGTCCTGCATCGCGTTTCACCACTTCCCCGACCCCGAGGGCGCCCTCGCTGAGGTCCGCAGGGTCTTGAGGCCCGGTGGCCGCTTATACCTGTGCGACCTCAGTGACAGTGGAATCCTGGGCCGTTCGATGCTGGCTTTCGGGCGGTTGAAGCGCTCTGACGAGCGCTACTTCAACCTGGAATGGAACGAACCTCGACGTCGCGCCGCAGTGCCGC
>CAZAIS010000040.1:0-11369 GCA_964485255.1 uncultured Acidimicrobiales bacterium
ATTGATGAGATGGGCTCGATATAAACGTCGATGACCGTCTCCTGCCGAGAAGGAGGTTGGCGTGATGAAACGACTTGTTGGGTTGATCGTGGGGTTGGCCGTGCTCGCGTTTCTCCTGGCTGGAGTCACCGGCTGCTGGGGCACCGGGAAAGAGCTCGCTGAGAACGACATAATCGTCCCCCAGGGTAGAATCACCGTCGAGAAATCGGGCGACGAGATCACGGTCACCAAGGGCAAGGTCACAAAGACGTGGACGGCCAAGAGCCTGAGCGAGAGGGCCCTGGGCTTCCCCGTTCCGGAAAGCGCCAAGCTGGTGGCGGGCACGGCAATCGAGGTCAGCAGCACCCCCGGGAACGAGAAGTGGCTGGGGGCTACTTTCAGCTCAGAGGAAAGCGTCGGCTCCATTGTCGAGTACTACAAGTCGGAGCTGTCCGGGATGGAAGGGTACGAGGACACCTCCAAGATGATAGGCGGGCAGGAGATCGGCCTGTTCTCCATCAAGTCCGGCGGCACGGTGAAGTCGGTAATTATCAAGCCTCCCGACCCGGGTGAGGAAGGCAAAACCGAGATACAGATAGCGACCGCTGAAGGGACGACCGGGTAACAGGTCCGGCCGCTTTCGCGCCCGGCGCGTGATTAATGGATTTCGGGCCCAGTGGTTCTGAGGTCAAAGGGGGATGAAGAGATGAAGTCATGGAAGAGAAACCCTCTGTTGGTGACTGCTACCGTTCTCTTGATCGCCGCCGGCGTGCTTACGTTGAGCTTCGGCGCGGTGGCCGATAGCAACGACTCCGGAATCGAAGGCCTCCAGGGTCCCGAGTTCACCATCGGGCTCTTCCTGGCGACGTCCGTGGGGAGCGACAGCGAACTGCCGACGTCCGCGAGCAAGGTCCTGAATGGTTTTCCCTACGCGTTGAGCGGCTACGTCACCAACATATACAACGGGACCGTACACATTTGGCTGGCCGAGTGCAGCCAGGTCGTGCTGGATCTCGGCTTCAAGCCCGGGGACACAATCGAGATCTTCTGTGTAAAGAGCCAGATCGAACACCTCAAGGTAGGTGACTTCGCCTCGTTTTTCGGGTTCACCGTAAGGGGAAGGCTCGTTCGCACGGACGACATGGTCCTCGAGGCTCCGTTCAGCTACTAGAAGACGTGACGTACCGGGGAGCGATCCCGGGTGGAGCGCCGTTAAAGGTTGGTCTCTACCCTAAGGAATGAGCAGTCATCCAGTTGGTGGGTTGGTTTAGCCAAAGGAGGTCAAATGGGACGCTCTAAGGCAGCACTAGTAGTCCTGATAATCGGGCTCGTGATCCTGGTCATGTCACCGATATTCAGGTGGGGCATCGCACCCGCTCTCATAAAGGTTCCCGACAACATCGACACGCAGTCGGTGTATAACGGCAGCCTCACGTTGCTCGTCGACCCGGCGAGCCTGGCCTTCCTCGGTGCCGAGAATGCGGTAGTGATACCTTTGCATATCGAAAGGCACGACTTGAGCCAGCCGGAGAAGAGCTCCAGCTCTGTCGCCCTCATCAAGGAGACGACCAATGCCACCGGGCCCGCGGGCAAGGAGTTCATCAACAGCACTCACTATTACGCGCTGGACCGCAAGACCTCCGAGAACGTCCACGGCCATGGCAGCGACGCGGACCGCAGCGGTTACTATCCCATACTGCCGGTCGGCACCAAGAAGATAACCTACGACATCTGGAGCGATGACACCGGCAGGGCGGGACCTGTCGAATTCCAGAAGACCGTGTCCCTGGAGAGTTTTAAATACACGGACGTCGAGTGCTACCAGTTCGGGGCCACGGGCGAACCCGAGAAATGTATCGAACCCCCGCTCGGCCTCCCCAAGAGCATAACCGGCGCCCAGATCAAGGCGATCGCCACCGGTGACCCCAGCATGGACGCGTCCAAGGTCGCCGGCCTCGTCGACACACAGAAGTACCCCATAACCTACCTGAAAAAGACCGACGTAACGCTCCAGGCCGAGCCCCGCACCGGCTCCATCGTCAACGTTCCCAGCAACGTCGAGACTTACTACGTGGACGCCTCCGCGCTCGGGCTTTCGAACATCGAGCTCGCGAAGGTGAAATACGCGCAGACCCTCGAGAACGTGGCGGAGGTCATCGACGAGTCCGCCGCGAACTGGAGTCTGCTGGACCTCGCGCTGCTGTGGATACCGCTCATCCTGCTGATTGTGGGCGTAGTGATCGCCGCCGCCGGCGGGATATGGTTCGCCGTGAAAAAGCCCGCGGCTTGATGAAACCTGTCAACCCCGAAAAGGGCGCCCCTCGAGGCGCTCTTTTCTTTTGCCCGGCCGCGGGCCGGGACGCTCGCTAAATGGGCGTGGAGTCCTTCCGTTCTTCAGCTTGACCCGAAAGCGCTCCGGGATTACGGTTCAGGTAGAGGGTGAGTCTTCTCACCGGCCTGAGAAAGGGAAAAGCCATGCGCGAAAGGGATGCGGAGGAAGGATTCGTCGGCTTTCGCGGATTCAACATCTACTACCGGGTGAAAGGCGGGCCCGAGGATCCGATGAAGCTGCCGCTGGTGTGCCTGGCGGGCGGCCCGGGAGTCCCCTGGGGATACCTCGCGCCGCTCGACTCGCTGGCGGTCGGAAGGCGCGTCATCTACTACGACCAGTTGGGATGCGGCGCCTCCGACAGGCCGGCCGATCCGAACATGTGGACCATCGACCTGTTCGTCGAGGAGCACGGTGAGGTCATGAGGTCGCTGGGCCTCGAGAAGTACCACCTCCTCGGCCAGTCCTGGGGCGGCATGCTCGCCATGGAGTACCTCCTCAAGGGTCCCCGGGACGTAGCGAGCCTGGTCCTTGCCAGCGCGCCGTGCAGCATCCCCCAGTGGGCCGCCGAGACGGGCAGGCTGCGCTCGAGACTGCCCGAGGACGTCCGCGAGACCCTGCACAGGCACGAAAGCGCCCGGACCACGGACGACCCCGAGTACAGCGACGCGATGATGGTTTTCTACCGGCGCCACGTATGCAGGATGGACCCGTGGCCCGGCTATATCGTAGAGGCGTTCGCGGGTATCAATAACGAGATCTACAACACCATGTTCGGCCCGAGCGAGTTCTGCGTCACCGGGACGCTCAAGGACTGGGACGTCACCGGAAGGCTCGCCGAGATCCGCGTGCCTACGCTTATCACTACCGGCGCCCACGACGAAGCCACCTATGCAATAGGCAGGACGCTGAGCGACCTCATACCCGATTCCGAGTGGGCCCTGTTCGACGAGAGCTCCCACAGCGCCCACGCCGAGGAGCCGGAGAAGTACGCGCGCGTGCTGTCCCGCTTCCTGGACGAGGTCGAACAAGGCCTCCGCTAGCGGGAGGTCATAGGGGGTCTTTCTCGATACCGCCGAAGCCTTCCCCGGCGCCGCGGCTCAGGCCGCTTTCTCCGCGGGCTCGACGCCTGCCGTGCGGCCGCCGTCTTTTCGCCGTCCGCCAAGCCTGATTATTCCCTTCCTGATCTCGTCGGACACAAGCGGGGCGGGCACAACCGCCAGCATGAACAACCATACCCACCCGCTTACCGGCTTCAGATCGAAGAGTCCGGGGAACGGTGGCACGTACATGAAGATGAGGAGCAGGCAAATCTCCGAGAGGATAGCCCACAGGTAGAACCTGTTGCTGAAAAGACCCGCCTTGAATATCGACTCGCGCTCCGTGCGGCAGGCGAATCCGTTCCCGATCTGCGTGGCGACTATCGCCCCGAAGCAGGCAGTGGTGGCCATAACGTATACCGGCCCCTTGACGGCCATGGCGGAGATGCCCATGGCCGGGCGCCAGCCGTCCAGGTAGTACACGAAGAAGAAAGCGGCGAGGCTGCAAACCCCTTCGATGGGACCCAGGAAGCCGTACGCCCTGGTAAGGAGCTTCATGCTAAGCAAGCGCTCTTCCCGAGGCCTTGGGGGTTGCTCCATAATCCCCGCTTCCGGTTTTTCCGTTCCCAGGGCGAGAGCGGGCAGGAGGTCCGTTCCCAGGTCGACCGCCAGGATCTGCATTACCGTAAGCGGCAGCGGGACCTTGGCGATGACGTAGAGCAGAAACGGGATGATCTCGGGTATGTTGCTTGCGAGTATATAGGTCAGGAACCGCTTGATGTTCGTATAGACCGCGCGGCCTTCCTCGATGGCGCTCACTATGGAAGCGAAGTTGTCGTCGGTCAGTATCATCTCGGCGGCGTCCTTGGCCACGTCGGTCCCGGTGATCCCCATCGCCACCCCGATGTCCGCGGCCTTCAAGGCGGGGGCGTCGTTGACGCCGTCTCCGGTCATCGCGACTACCTCTCCCATCTCCTTGAGCTTGAGCGCCACCCTCATCTTGTGCTCGGGGGAGACACGGGCGAAGATGACCTCCTCCAGCGCCAGCACCTCGCCGAGCTGCTCGTCGGTCATCTCCTCGATGTCCAATCCCGAGACGACGCGCGCGCCCTCGCCCCTTACTAGCCCTATGCGTCTCGCGACCGATTCCGCCGTGATCCCGTAGTCCCCGGTGATCATGATGACCTTGATACCGGCGGTCCCGCACTCCGTTATCGCCTGTTCCACCTCGGGCCTGGGAGGATCCATCATGCCGGCCAGCCCCACGAAGGTCAGCTCGTCCTCCATCTCCTCCAGCTCGTAATGCCTCTTCCCGGGGAGGCCGGTCTTGAACGCGAACCCGAGTACCCTGAGCGCCTGCATCGCGTACTCGTCGTTCCGGCCCGCGATAAGCTTCCTGTCCTCTTCCGTGATCTCCCTCTCGCCCTCCGGCTCCCAGATCCTGGTGCACAAGTTCAGGACCTCCATGGGGGCGCCCTTGACGAGGGCTTCGACGCCGGACGAGGTGGCGTGGGCCGTGCTCATCCGCTTGCGCCTCGAGTCGAACGGCATTTCGTAGACTCTCGGCCTCGATCTCAATTCCTTCTCGTAATCGAATCCGAACTTGGTGGCGGAAACGAGCAGGGCGGCCTCGGTCGGGTCTCCAAGTATCGACCACTCCTCGGAGGACTCGCCCGGCGGCAACAGGCGGGAGTTGTTACAGAAACTCGCGATGCCGAGCAACTTGAGCAAGCTCCGGCCGTCCTTGTCGTCCAGTTGCCGCCCCTCGATCGAGAAAGCGCCCTCCGGCTTGTACCCGGCTCCGCCTACCTGGATCGAGCGGCCGGCCACCCATATCTCTCGCACCGTCATCTGGTTTGTCGTCAACGTGCCGGTCTTGTCCGTGCAGATGACCGTGGTGCAGCCGAGGGTCTCGACGGACGACAGCTTCTTGATGAGAGCGTGCCTTTTCGCCATGCGTTGCGTGCCCATGGCAAGGGAGAGCGTGACGGTAGGTAGCAGGCCCTCCGGGACATTGGCGACCAGTATCCCTATCCCGAAGAGAAACGCCGCCGTCTTGCCCATGTCCATAGCGAATACGCCGAGGCAGAAGAAGAGCACGCCGAGGCCCGTAGCGATGACCGCCAGGATCTTGGTGATCTTGCCCATCTCCTTCTGGAGAGGGCTGGGCTCGACCTTCACCTCCTGCGTCATCCCCGCGATCTTGCCCAGCTCTGTTTCCATCCCCGTGGCGTAGACAACCCCCCTGCCGCCACCCGAGGACACGCTGGTGCCCGCGAACACCAGGTTGGACAGGTCGCCGACGACCGCCCTGTCCACGTCAAGGGCCTCGAATATCCGTCTCTGCGGCTCTGACTCTCCGGTGAGCGCGGAGTTGTTGACCATCATCTCCCGCGCCTCGATGAGCCGCGCGTCGGCGCTCAGGTTGTTGCCCGCCTCGAAGAGGACCAGGTCCCCGGGGACCAGTTCCTCCGCGTCGATCTCGGTTTCGCGGCCGTCCCTTACGACCCTGGCCTTGCGAGGAAGGATCTTCTGAAGGCTTTCAATGGCTTTCTCCGCCTTGAACTCCTGCCAGAATGTGAAAACACCGTTGATGATTATCACCGCGATGCATGCGTAGGCGAGCTGCGGCATGTCGGCCACGAACGAAAGCGCGGCCGCTACCCAGAGAAGGATCGCGAAAAAATGCACGAAGTTCACAAGGAACTTTCGCCACATCGGCGTGCCGCGCTTCTTCTCGAGGACGTTCCTGCCGTACTCCTCCAGGCGCTTCGACGCCTCCTGAGGGCTCAGGCCCTCGGGTGTGCTGTCGAGCAACTCGAGGACTTCATCCTCCGCTACGCGAAAGACCTGCTCGTCCAATCATCTCTCCTGCATCCGGCCCCCGTTCCAGGGGGGTTCGCTTCCGGCCGATGGATCGGGATACCGCCGCCGCGATACCCTTCGGCGGCCCTGGCTCGGGGCGCCCCGAGGCCGGTGGAGCCTCCGCGCCCCGTTGACCCGGGTTCTCCCCTGTTCGAACGCCGCGTATTAACCGAGGAACACCTCGTGTCCCCTGTAAAACTGCTCCACGGGGAAGCCCGCCTCCACTTTCCCAAGGTAGTCCCTGTCGAACGGATTCCGGATCGCCTGGATCCTCGCGGCGCGCAACGGCCCGATAGTGCCGGCCCAGAGTATCGGCGTCGGGGGAGCCGGGTAATCGGTGCCCTGAATCAGCCGGTCCGCCACCGGCGGCTCGAGGAGGCGCTCCCTGTACGTGAACCTCACCGGGTTCGCGATGGCAGACGTGTCCGCGTAGAGGTTCTCGTAACGCTCGACGAGCTTCACCAGGTTGGGGAAGTACTCGACCTTGTGGTAGAAGCCGCTCGTGCCCGCGTGACCCGCGACGACTGTGAGGCCCAGCTCGAGGGGAAGCCGCAGCCTCTCCGGGTCGCCCAGCGACTGGTCGATTACGGCGACGGCGTGCTCGTAGCCTGTGTGGCTGGTGAGCACCATGCCGTGTTCGCGCATCCGCTCGTAGAACCGCGTGTACCTGGTGTCGGAGGCGTCGATGCCCTGCGAGGGGGGTACCCACTTCACGCATACCGCCCCCGCCTCGGCGCAACGGTCCAGCTCGTCCAGCGCGTCCGGCCTGGCGGGATGAATGCTCGCGCCGAAAATGAGGACGTCGTCATGGCGCCGTACGGCCTCTATCGTCCAGTCGTTCGATACCAGCGCCTCGGTGCGCGGGTCCGGCCTGCCGCGCTCGTCGTAAATCCCGTCGAACGAGAACACCAGCGCCCTGTCCAGGTGGCGGGCCTCGCGCACCAGCTTCGCCAGGTGGTCAACGTAGGCTATGTCGAAAGCCTCGTCGCTCGCGCGTGTTCCCAGGCCGGACATCGCCCGGACGTACCTGGCGGCGATCCCCTTATTCATCCGCCGGACGCTGCAACCGTGCCTCGTCTCGTCGACGGCGACGAGGTGCACGTGCGCGTCGACGCGGAGGCGTTTTTCTGCTCTTGTCACTGTCACCTTCAGCCGGAGGTTTCGTTGTCGGGCAGGCAGCGCGTGCCCGCCCATTTCGGGTGGCCCAGCAGGCACTCCAGTGTGTCCCTGTTGTTGACGTTCGTTATCGCGAGCACCTTGTCCCCCTCCAGGAGCTCCGTTTCCGCCTTGGGTATCATCATCACGTCACCGCGCACGACCGTGACGATCAACGTTTCCGGGGGGAGCTCCAGGTCGGCGAGCCGCTTGCCGAGCGCCACGGCGTCCCCGGGAAGCGTGATCTCCACGAGGCCTATGTCGCCCGACTGGAGCTTCATCATCGTCACGACCTCGCCCAGTGTTGTCTCTTCCTCGATTATCTTCGCGATTATATCGGGGGTGCTCACCTCCACGTCGACGCCCCAGGCCCTCGTGAAAAGCCAGCGGTTGACCGGGTTATTGACCCTGGTGATCACCTGCGGTACCTCATACTCGAACTTGGACAGGTAGGAGACGACGAGGTTGTCTTCGTCGTCGCCCGTAACGGAGAGCACCATCCGGGCTTCCTCGACCCCCGCGAGCTCCAGGACCCAGGGCTCGCAGCCGTCCTCGCCGATCACCCTGATGTTCTTTAGCTCCTTCTCCAGGGTGGCGGCCCTGTCGATATCCTTTTCGACGAGCACAACCTCGAACTTTTCGCGGAGTATGTCGGCAAGGAAAGACCCTACGATCCCTCCGCCGACTATCACCACTCGCATTTCGCGACCCCCTTGTGGATCCCGGGCGGCCCGGGCGGGTTTCAATTAACGAAGAACATCTTCCTGAACTTTTCCATGCTCTGCCGCAGGACGACTACGCTAACGATATCGTCGCGCTCGAAGCGGGTACCGGCTACCGGCATGAAGGCCGACCCGAGGCGCTCGACCGCCGCCACGTGAATCTCCCCGGGGACCTCGAACTCGCGCACCATGTGCCCCTCCAGGGCCTGCGCCACACGCAGCTCCATGAGTTCGACCTCCCCGTTGCCGAAGGTGTCGCGGGAGTGGGTGCGGTCCAGGTGCATCAGGTCCATGATCTTGCCGACGCCCCATGTCACCGGCGCCACGGTCGGTATGCCCATCTTGCGGTAGATCTGCGCTCGCCTGGGATCGTAGATACGAGTGATGACCTTGGGAACGTGGAAGACGTCCTTGGCGACGACCGACGATACTATGTTCGAGTTGTCGCCGCTGGAGACCGCGATGAAGCAGTCGGCCCTCTCGATGCCCGCCGCTACCAGTACGTTTGGGTTGAACCCGACTCCCGTAACCGTGGTGCCCTTGAAGCCGAGCCCGAGCAGGTGGAACGAGGTGGGGTTCTTGTCGATGACGGCTACGCTGTGACCTTCACCTTCGAGCCTGCCGGCGAGTCTCGCCCCTGCCCTGCCACAACCCATGATGACTACGTGCATGGCCCTCTTCCCTCCGGCCCCGCGCCGCTGTGGCCCCCGGCCGCCCGGCGTAACGTCGCCTGCCTGTCCCGCGGTCCGGCGACGGCTTCCCCGCCGCCCTGCCCGCTCCGACCGTAACCGCCCGCGGTGCCTGCCGCCGCCCGCCCCATCGCGGTTCGGCGGCCCATTAACCGCTTGTCCAATTGAACCACGCCACGCGGTTTCTTTCTAGTGGCGAAAATGCCTTTTTCCGGTCATGACCATGGCGATGCCGTTCTTCTCGCAGACCGCCAGGGACTCACCGTCGTTCTTCGAGCCACCGGGATGGATGACGGCCGCGGCGCCCGCCGCCGCCACTTTCTCGACGGCGTCGGGGAACGGGAAGAACGCGTCCGAGGCCACCGAGCACCCGGCGGCCCTCTCGCCCGCCTTCTCGGTCGCGATCATGGCCGAGTCCACCCTGCTCATCTGCCCGGCGCCGACACCGACTGTCGCCCTGTCCTTGACCAGTACGATAGCGTTCGATTTCACGTGCTTGCACACCTTCCAGGCGAACAGCAGGTCCTCCCACTGCGGCGGGGTCGGCTCGTTCGGCGTCGCTACCTTCCACTCCGACCTGTCGTAGGGATCGGTATCGTACTCCTGGGCAAGCAGCCCGCCGTGTATCCGGCGGAAGTCCTTGCCGGCGGCCTGAGGCCTGGAGATGTCGCCCATCTCCAGTATCCGGATGTCCTTCTTCTCCTTGAGGACCTCGAGCGCGTCGGCGTCGTAGGAGGGCGCGAGCAGCAGCTCGATGAAGTTCGTCCGCATGGCCTCGGCGGTCGCCCTGTCGAGCGGCCGGTTCACGGCGATCACCGAGCCGAACGCGGACACGGGGTCGCACTCGCGCGCCTTCGCGTAGGCGTTCGCGAGCCGGTCGTCAATGGCCACGCCGCAGGGGTTGTTGTGCTTGATTACTACGCAGGCGGGCTCCTCGAACTCTAGGACGCAGTTCCATGCCGCTTCGCCGTCCAGCAAGTTGTTGAAGGACACGGCCGCGCCGTGAAGCTGCGGCGCCGTTGACAGCGACGCTCCCGCGGCGCCCTGCTCGCGGTACAGGGCCGCCGACTGGTGCGGGTTCTCCCCGTAGCGCAGTGTCGATACTTTCGAGAAAGGAAGGACCAGCGAGTCGAGGAACTCATCGTCCAGGCCCTCCTGCCCCGCCAGGTAGGCGCTGATCATCGAGTCGTACTCGGCGGTGTGGGTGAACGCCTCCCTGGCCAGCCCGCGGCAGGTCTCGGCGGTTATCTCGCCGCTGTACTTCCTCATCTCTTCTACGATGCCCTCGTAGCGGGCGGGGTTCACGACGATGGCCACGCTCGCGTGGTTCTTCGCCGCCGCGCGGACCATCGTGGGGCCGCCGATATCGATGTTCTCGATCGCGTCCTCGTATGTTACTCCCGGTTTCGCCACCGTCTGCGCGAACGGGTACAGGTTCACTACAACGAGGTCTATGGGCAGTATCTTCTGGAACTCGAGCTGCCGCATGTGCTCCGGCTTGGTGCGGTCTGCCAGTATGCCCCCGTGAACCTTCGGGTGGAGAGTCTTGACCCTGCCGTCCAGCATCTCCGGAAATCCCGTCACTTCGGCCACGGGCGTCGCCTTTATGCCCTCCTGCCCCAGCAGCTTGTAGGTGCCGCCGGTCGAGACGACCTCGACGTCCATGGAAACCAGCTCTCTCGCGAGCCAGACCACGCCGGTCTTGTCGGAAACGCTTATGAGGGCTCGCTTGATCTTGGGCATTTCTGCTCCTTTCCCGGCGGACCGGCTTTACCCGGTCGCGCGGCGCTTCGGCCTTGCCGCCTCGCGCCGCCGGCGCGCCACGAGGCAATACATCTTCTATTCCTGCCGCGGCTGGCGCGCGGGCAGTATCCTGACCCTGCGCCCGTCCACCACGAGCCTCCCTTCGGCGAAGAGCCTGATGGCGCGTGGGTAGAGCCTGTACTCCGAGGCGTGGATCCGGTTGTGGAGCTTCTCCACGTCGTCGTCCTCCTCGACGGTCACGGCCTCCTGGGCGATTATCGGGCCCGTGTCCAGGCCCTTGTCCACGAAGTGAACGGTGACCCCCGTCACCTTCACACCGTGCTCGAGGGCGTCGCCCACGCCTTTTTCGCCAGGGAAGCTGGGTAGCAGCGCGGGATGTATGTTCATGATCCGGTCGGGAAACGCGTCGACCATCTCCTCGCCGATCAGCTTCATGAAACCCGCCAGTACCACCAGGTCGACGCCCGACTCCCTCAAGACCTCTATGATCGCCCTGTCGAAGTCACGCCTCTCTTCGAAACCGCTGAGCTCTATTACCCGCGTCTCGATTCCCCGCCGCCTTGCCCTCTCCAGGGCGAAAGCCACCGGGTTGTCGCTAACCACGAGGCCGATCCCGGCTGGGACGTCACCGTCGTCTATCGCCTGGGCGATCGCCTCCAGGTTCGTGCCCGAACCCGAGGCGAGCACACCAAGCACTATCCTCTCTTTCTCCACTGCCCTCCCCACCTTAACTTTTGGGGGGCAAGTCTAGTAAGTTAAATCGATACCGGTCTGCCGTCGTGGGGGCCAGCGAGTTAACTTTCTAGACTTGACCCCCAAAAGTTAA
>CAZAIS010000041.1:0-11267 GCA_964485255.1 uncultured Acidimicrobiales bacterium
TCCTGTTTGCCTGCATTATGCCGAAGACCAGAAGGCCGAACCCGGAGGCCGACAGCACGGCTCCCAGCAGGTCGAACTTCGTCCGCTTACCGGTCGAAGGCTTGTGCTTTATCCTGTGCGAAAGCGCCAGGATCACGACAACGACCACAACCTCGCTCGCGAAAGACACCCTCCACGTCAGGTACGTGGAGATAACGCCGCAAACCAACGGGCCGACCGCCGCGCCCGCGGCCGCGACGGCGCCGATTGTCGCCAAGGCCCTGACCCTCCCGCCGCCCGGCTCGAACAGGTGCGGGATGAGCGTGAATATGGCGGGAATCATGAGAGCCGCGCCTATCCCTTCCAGAATCGACCATCCCAGGATCATCAACGTGACGTTCGGGCTGAGCGCGGTGATGAGCGCTCCGGCTCCGTACATCGCAACGCCAAGGGTGAAAACCCTCTTCGTCCCCCATACGTCACTGAGTCTTGCGCCGGGAATCATCAGCGAAGCCATCACCAGCGAATACATGACCAGCGCGAGCTGTACACCGGAAACGGTCGTGTGCAGGTCCCGGACTACGCGGGATACGGCGACGTTCATCGCGGTTGTATCGTAAGCATTGATGAATTGCGCCAGGCTCAGAATAACAAGCATCGAACCGAGTGGAGCCGGTCGCCCGGTCGGCGACGAATCGGATTTCGTTGCTGAACGCACCTCTTCCCGGTTAAATTCTGTCATCGCTCAGAAAGTGGATTCCGATGACGGCCCTCACGGCAGGGTCTCTCCCCGGCGTTTCCTGGTCGTTCACACCCTCGTATCCGGTGAGATGAGCACAAATAGACTGGCGCAGCAGACCTGAGAGCTCGTGCTTTGTATTCTTTCCGGTCCCGCAATCCGTCAGCAGATCACCGGCTTCTTCGGTCGGGAGGAGCGCTTCATCCAGCTCCCTGACGGACAAAAGACCCGCGTCGCTTGTCACCCTGGCTCCCCGAACTCGATCCTCACATGGCTTTCGAAATGGAGTTTCAAACCGGTGTTTTTTACCTTGATCCAATGGGTTTCATCTCCTTGGTGCTCAAGAATGCCGCTATTCCGCATCACATTGCACACCGCAATACAATAAGCCATCCCTTCCCATTTCATATGGTAGATACGGGTTCAGTGCATCGCGTTGCCGGAGAGGTTGAGAAGCACGACTCCGACGATTATCAGTAATATGGAAACGATCTTGGCGACGGTCCTATTTTCCTTGAAATAGAAGATTCCGATCACCGTTATGAGCGCGGTACCCACGGCGGACCAGACCGCGTACGCGACGCTGACGTCGATCTTTTCCATCGCGAGCGTCAGGCAACCGAAGCAAGCCGGATAGAAGACCGCCAGGCCGATTGTCGGCTTGAGCTTCTTGAACCCGTCAGAGAGCTTCATGCAGGTGGTCCCCGCGACCTCGAACAGTATGGCCGCTACCATCAGTATCCAGTACAAACGTTCCTCCAGCGCGTCCGCCGACCGGGGCTGAAAACAAAGGCCTAGTTTACATCAAAGTGGAATCCGGGTTAGGTTCATCCGGCGCCCGGCCTGGAGTTCGAGCGGGTGGGGTGCCGGACCGGGCCCTCAGCGGAAAGTGTACTCGTACCGGTTGCCCCTGAAGCCGAGAATCGACGCGAGCGACGTGCCGGAAATCGACTTCTCCCCGCTCGCGTTGACGATGCGGACGGTGCGCACGCGCCCTCCGGGCGTGCGGTTAGAGAGGTCGACGAGCTTCAGCCCGCTCACTCCCAGCCTGTTGGCGAGATCGGACACCGAGATTTCCTTGACAGTGAGGTACCGGGGGGACTTGGAACAGTAGGAGTCGTTCCTTCCCCTGAGGTAGGGGATTGCCTGGCCGCCCCACACGTCTTCGTTGTTGTCCGTATGGCCGCCGCACGACCCGCAGTACGCGGCGATTATCGGGGCGCCGTTGTAGAAGATCCCCTGCCCGGCGGTGGCGTCCACCGCCGCCTTGTTGTTCGGCGACTTGGAGATGTCCTTGTTTTCGTCGAACGCCTGGCAGCAATCGCCACTCGAGCAGATGTCGTATCCCGCCGCGGTGTGCTTCCCCCTGGCTATGACCGAGAGAGTGTAGGACCGCGCCGCCATGTACAGGACCTTGAGCCCTTCCGGCGGGAAATCCTCGGGCTCCTCGGCGAGGCGGTAGAGGTATTCTTTCATAGAAAGGGAGCGTATAGCGCCGTCGCGGCCCTTGACCCTTATTATCTGGTTGTCGTCAACCGCGCCGATGTTCACGCCTGTGTAATACGCATTTATGATCTCTGTCGCGGACTGGCCCGCCATCGCCCTGTACCTTACACCGTCCATGCAAAGGCCCACCCCGTGGGCGCGCCCGTAGCACTTGAAGACGAAGACCGCGTCCGGGCTCGGCACCTCGCTCCCCGCGCTCAGCGCGGGTGTTGCCGCCTCCGGGGCGGGCGCGGCACCCGTGACGGGCAGCTTCAGGGTGGGGGTGCTCGCGGGCGCCGTGGTCTCGGCCTCGGCGACGATCGGCGGGCTTTCTTCCACCACAACCGTCTTGTTCCACTCCGGCTTGTAGGCGCGCTTGGCCTTCGGCCCCCTGTCGGCGAGGGCGACCTGGACCACCACGAAGACAACGCCCAACAGGATGAAGAGCGCGGGAAAGCCCCAGACGGGCAGCCAGCGCCTCGTCTTCGCCCGGAGGTCGCCCGCGAAGTTAATGATCCATATCTTGATATCTCTCAACAGAAACAACTGGAAACCGTCCCCCCGAGGCCCGCCCTCACCGATACGTGCCAGGCGGACTTCCCTGGATCTCCCGAACGGCCGCGCCGTGAACATGCCCGCCGACCGTCGTACCGGGTTGTTATGGTAGATTATACCAGCGAATCCTCCCCTTATCCTTCCCGGCCGCCCCGGAGTGAACCGGCGCATGCCGGGCGGAGGATTCCGCCGGGGCCCCGCCCGCGCTTGTTTGACGCTCTAATCCTCGGCAAGGATCGCGCGATCGTCGCAGACCATGCGGCCGCCCACGCAGACGTTCTCCGGTGGGTTCTCCCTGGTGACTACCACCACGGCCTGTCTGGGGACACCGTAGACGCGGGCCGCCAGGTCCGTCATCTTGACCATCATCTCCCGCTTCTGCTCGAGGCTCAAGGGTGGGCCTTCGATGTATACGGTAGGCATCGCTCCCTCCTTTCCCTCCTGGACGTTCATTCGATGCCGGCCGGCCCGGTCCCCCCATCGGGAGGCGTCAAACCCGGCGGCGCGTGGCCTCGGTAATGCGGAGGCACCGTCGGGATCGTCTCGCGGTGGCCGAATCCGCGGCGCGGGGCCGCCGCGTGGCTTCGTGGTAATATACTGCAGGCCAGCGATCAGGGGGAGGTCGGCATGCCTGTAACCACCGGGGGCGCAAGCAAGAGCAGGATCAGGCAGGGGGTGCGAGCGCGGCGGGTTGTTTCCAGGCCGCAGGTCATGGAGAAGGACCCCGTGCACAATCGCGCGGAGAACCTGGCGCCGGCGCTCGATGCCCTCAAGGAGGCCCTCGGGGAGGAGTGGGCGACCGACTCGCCTTCTATTCTGTGCGGGTACGCCCGCGACCAGGGGATGCAGGCCGCCGCCTACGCTCATATCGTCTGCATGCCGGGTTCCACCGAGGACGTGCAGGCGGTCTACCGGGTGGCGAACGAGTACCTCATAGACATCATGCCTTACGGCACGGGGCTTTCGACGGTAGGGGCCCACTTTCCTCTCCACGGCGGCCTCATGATGGACCTCAGGCGGATGGACAGGATCCTCGAGATCGACGGCCGGAACATGTTCGCCGTGGTCCAGCCCGGGGTCAACTTCCTGATGCTTCAGGCGGCGGCCCAGCAGGTGGGATGCCGTCTGCTCAATCCGTCCACCGCGGCGACCGCGGGAGTGCTCAGCAACCTGCTTTTCTGCAACATCAACACAATGTCCTCCAAGTACGGTTTCGGCATGGACAACATCGTGGATGCGGAGGTCGTGCTGCCGACCGGCGATACGGTCAGGACCGGAGCGTCGTCGTACGGCGCGGTCAAAGGTCACGTCGCGGGCCCCGGCCCCGACATTTCCACACTCTGGCGCTACGCGATGGGAACCCTGGGCACGGTGACGAGCATGACGGTCCGTTTGTACCCCGAGGCGCCTTTTCACGCGCAGGTATTCCCCTGCTACGAGGAGGACCGGCTGGACGTACTGGGGGACGCGCTCTACCTGGTGGCGCAGGACAACCTGTCCCTGGAGCTGGCCCACCTCATGAACTCCTTCTACGGGATATTCATGGGCGAGACTAACGCCGAGGCCAGCAAGCTCGCCGAAATGATGCCCAGGCACAACCTGCTGACGATTTTCGGCGGCGAGACGCAGGAGGAGGCCGACATGAAGGCCGCCGTCACCCAGCGGGCGCTGGAGCGTGACTTCCCCATGATGGATTACCTTCCCGGCGAGGCGCTCGTCGACCTGACAGAGGACAACGAGTTCGTGAACTTCGACAAGTGGGTCAAGTACTTCAACGTCACCTGCCGCGTGATGAGGGTCCGTGGATCGTTCTTCATAGGCGCCCTCATCGACAAGATCGAGAACATGCCTCCAGTGGAGAAGGACATGCGCGCGGCCTGCACCAACCAGGTAGGCACCACCGAAGACCCGCTGGCGCCCGATGACGCTTCAACCTACCTGCAGCCGTATCACATGGGACGTTCGGCGTACCTCGAATACGACATGTACACCAACCAGTGCGATAAGGACGACCTCCTGCGGATAATGATGGGATACGGGAGAGCCACCGGCGGCGCCATGGCGAAGGGCATGGTCTTCGCCGCCGGCCTCGTCGCGCTCATCAAGGGCATACCCGGAGCCGAGCTTGCCCTGTCGGTCGCCCGCCCGAACGTGGTCCCGCTCCTGAACGCTTTCACCGGCTTCAAGATGGCGCTGGACCCGAACAACATCTCCAACCGGCGCTGGGACTACGATACCGGCGCGGTGAAGAAGCTCAGCCTGTTCTGAGCGCGAAGGCCCGCCCGATTCCCCGCCGGGTCACCGCGGCGCCGGGGGCGATACCGCGTCCTTGAGTATCGACGGAGCCGCGATGATAACGACGGCCGTGAGCAGGCAGACCGCCGCTCCCATCCCGATGGCGAGCGGCGTGGAGGTGACGTCCGAGAGGTACCCGATCAGCAGGCCTCCAATCGGCGACGTTCCCTGAAAAACAAGGATATAGAAGCTCATTATCCTTCCCCGCATGTTCCTCTCCACCCGCGACTGGAGAACCGTGTTTATGCAGGCGCTCGCGACCAGGAAGGTCACGCCTATGCAGAAGGTCATCGCCACAGACAGCACGGGGTTCTTGGAGAAGGCGAGAACGAACATGATGACCGCGTAGGCGAGCAGCGATCCCTTGATGATATCCCTCTCTGCAAAGCGCCTGCTGATCCAGGTCACGAGTGGGGCCCCGCAGACGGCGCCGAGGCCTATCCCTCCCAGAAGGAAGCCGTAGAGAAGGTCCCCGCCCCCGAGCACGTCCATGGTCACCGACGGCAGCAGCACCACCGCGGAGATCCCGAAGAAAGCCTCGATGAACAGGACCGAGAGCAGCTTGACCGCCCAGGCGTTTTTCCGCAGGTACCTGAAGCCGTCCTTCACGTGCTCCATGCCCCCGCCGGGGTGCCGGGATCCGGGTGCCGGCTTCGTCCTGATCAGAAGAAGGGCGGCTATCACGGCTACGAAGCTCAGCGCGTTGATGTAGAACGCGCCGGCCACGCTCCAGACATCCACTATGAGCGCCCCCACCGCCGGCCCGATGAACCGCGCCATGTTGAACTGGGCAGCGTCCAGCGCCACCCCCCCGAGGAGGTCCCCGGGGGGGATGAGGTCGGGTACCATGGCGCGCCAGGCGGGGAAGTTGAACACGAAAGCGATCCCGGTCACTACCGTAAGGCTCATGATCAGCGCGAGGGATTCGGCCCCGGACGAGATGGCGACCGCCAGGCCCAGCGCGGCGGCCATCATGACAATCTGCGTGGCCACGATCAGCTTCCTGCGGTCAACGCGGTCCGCGAGCGATCCCGCGTACAGGACGAAGAAGAGGACGGGCGCGAAGCTGGCGAGATTGACCGTGGCGACCCACGCGTTGGAGCCAGTGAGCTCCTTTACGTACCAGAGCAGCACCGTCGTATGTATCCAGGTGCCGACATTGGAGAGAAACGCCCCGGACCACAGCAAACGGAAGTCCCTGTACCTGAACGCCGAGAGTGCTCCGCCGCGGAAAGCTGTCCGGCGGACGATTCCCGGTGGCGGCGCGGCTACGTCCGCTTCGAGTGTCTCGAGGCTTTCCACCTCGGGCTCGTCGCCCGTGGCCCGGTGTTCTTCATCCATCACGAGCCGGGCCGCGCGCGCTCTCTCATGCCACGTGCTCCAGGGTGACCTGAACGCGACCGGGCTCGGGTTCGGCCCACCCGGTGCGCACGATGTTTCCCGTCCAGGCCTCGTAAAGGCCCGTCACCTTGCCAGCGACGATTCCTGCGTGGAAAGGATTGTCCACCACAAAATGCACCTTGCCGCCTTCCTGCCAGGCGGCCACGGGGTTACCTATGCCCATCCACGGGAAGTCGGACATGATCTCCTTGACGTGACTGCCCTGCGGGATCGCGTAGCGGACCGAGGAAGTCTCCCGCATGTACCTCTGCTCCAGGCCTTCCATGAGGCCGGGCAGTTCGGCGCCGAACTCTTGCTCGAGACCCCTCAAGACGGCGGTGAAGCTCTCGACGGGGAGTGCCACGAAGCGCATGCCCGTCTTGGTGTGCCTGAGTATGCCCTTCTCGAAATCCAGGTAGATGTTGCTGGTGACCTCGCGGGGAACGCTGCACTTGGGGCAAAGGTCGAGCTCGACCGTTCCGGGCCGGTATTCCGCCTGCTGCAGGGCGAGCTGCTCCTCGACCGGGGGCGCCTCGTCACCGACCTTGGATATGGTCATCAGGTACTCGTCGGACTTGACACGCTCCCAGGCGACCGCTACCCCGATCCGCTCCAGGTGCTCGAACACGCCGCTGCCGTCACCAGCTATGAGCGGCACGGAGTGCGGGTTCATCAACAGCAGTCGGGCGAACTGCCCGCTCTTGTACTCGAGCATCTGGCCGCGGCCCATCCCGAGGCCCGCCATGTAGTTGAAGATGAACCTGCTGGTCATCTTGACCGCGCCCTCGGGCCTGGCCAGCTTGCCTCGCGGCGCCTTGGCTATGAACCCCGGCAGGAGCGTCTTGATGAAGCGCTTGCCGACCTCTTTCTCGGCGCGGCAGATGATCTGGTCGATCGAGAAGTTCATCCACTTGGAGACCCCGTCATAGAGGCCCCGGAGCTCATCGACCTCCAGGTAGACCAGGCGCGTGCGCGCCGAGTCGCGGCCGATAATAGTCCCGTCCTTCGTCCATCCCAGGAACTTCCCGTACGGGGCCGGGAAACCACAGTTCTTGCAATACTTCATCGAGATCACCTTCCTGAAGAAGGCCCGCCGGCCTCGGGGCCGCGAAGGCAGCGATAATCGTTCGTGAAACAGCCGGTTGTACATATATATGTCCGAAGACCCGTCAGCGTCAAGCGCGAGGGCCGGCCGAACAGGTCGATTCGATCCGTGAAAGGTGCTTTTACGGCCCCCGGTTGCTACAATGGAAGCAGCGGCCGGCAACACGAAGAAGGGGGCATCATGGCAGAGAGCGTCTACAAGGTCATCGAACTAGTGGGTTCCAGTCCCGATTCCTGGGAGGAAGCGGCGAAGAACGCCGTCGAAATGGCGGGCCAGTCACTAAAGGAGCTGCGCATAGCAGAAGTCTCCGAGATGGACATGAAGCTCGAGGAAGGCAAGGTCGTGGCCTTCAGGGTCAGGGTCAAGGTCTCCTTCAAGTACATGGGCAAGGAGTAACGCGCTCCGGAGACCGCCACGTTTCACCTTACGGGGCCGGAAGGGCGACATGCCCCTCCGGCCTTCTTCGTGCCCCGGCGGTTTCGCCCCGCCCCTCACCCGCCGAATCACCCGCCGAGAGGGCCGCCGCCTTCTTCGTGTTCCGGCCTGTCCGCTCCACGCCCCCGGGCGGTGAGCGCGCCGGGAAGGAGCGCCCCCGGGTCTTCCTTGACTTCCCGCAGGTATATATAATGTCCGAGTCTCGTCATGGTATTGTCCCGGGATCGCTTAGGGCGCCTGATCGCGGTACCTCAATCCGGGGGGCTGGCTTGCCGGAGTACGTGCATCACCCGATAAACGAGGAGATACGGAGCATAGGGGGCTACTACAAGGTCCTGGAGGAAGGCATCCTCGACTTCGAGGGCAGGAAGGTGCTCTACGTTCTGAAGGGGGCCCACGCGGACACGTCCTGCTGCGGGCCCAGGGGAATGGGCCTGCTTACGGTCCCCGGGTACGTCACGTCCTGGAAGTCCGGCAAGGACGAAAGCGGCCTGCCCGTCTCCGAGGTCAAGCACATCACGGACCGGGAGGAGCAGAAGCGTATAAAGGCCCTGCTCAAGAAGCAGTACACGTACATCGAGATCGTAGACTTCGACCGGTGAGGCCCGCGGGGCCGCGTGACCCGGCTGAGCCGTCGGCCGGGAACTGAGCCTGGACTTGAGGATGCCCGGCCTGCTGTTCGAATGCGCGGATACGAGTGCCGGCGTAGGCCGGCGAAGCGGTATGGAAGCGAGGAATCAACCGGGAAAGGGAGTGATTAAATGGTTGGGATCCGTTCATACGGAGGGTATGTTCCCCGCTATAGACTGAACAAGATGACCATCTTCGGGTCGATGGGATGGCTCAACCCCGCCAACATCATGAACGCTCAGGGGGAGAAGGCGGTGGCGAACTTCGACGAAGACGCGGTCACGATGGCCGCGGCCGCCGCGATCGACTGCGTCAAGGGGTTTGACAGGTCGCAGGTCGGCGGCGTCTACCTCGCGACCACCACCGCGTCCTACAAGGAGCGCCTCTGCGCGAACCTGGTGGCCGGCGCCCTTGCTGCCGACGAGAGCATAAGGACAGCGGACTTCGGCGGCGGGCTCAAGGCCGGAACGACCGCCCTGATCGCCGCCCTCGACGCCGCGGCCGCCGGGAGCGCGGACAACGTGGTCGTCACCGCCGCGGACTGCAGGCTGGGAAAGATGGGAAGCGTCCAGGAGCTGATGTTCGGCGACGGGGCGGCCTCCGTGATGGTGGGGACACACGACGTGATAGCGGAGTTCAAGGGCTCGTTTTCCACGGGGCACGACTTCGCGGACCACATCAGGGGCGCACAGAGCAAGTACGACCGACAGTGGGAGGAGCGCTGGATGCGCGACATCGGTGTCGGGCAGTTCATCCCCGAGGCGATAAACGGGCTCTGCGAGAAATACGGGGTCCAGGTCGGCGATTTCGCCAAGATCATCTATCCCTCGTACTTCGGCGGCGCCCGCAAGGGCATCAACAAGAAGCTCGCGCTCGAGCCGGACAAGGTCCAGGACAACATGCAGGCCGTCATAGGGGACACGGGAACCGCGCAGCCGCTGCTCATGCTCGCGAAGGCCCTGGAGGACGCGAAGCCCGGCGACAAGATCCTCCTCGTCTCCTACGGGAGCGGCTGCGACGCGCTCTACTTCGAGGTGACAGACGCGATCGGCAAGCTGGCGCCGAGGCGGGGCGTTTCCGGGTCGCTCGCCAGGCGCGCGGACCTCGACAACTACCAGAAGTACCTGCTGTGGCGCGAGATGATCTCGGCCGACCTGGGACTGCGCTCGGAGGAGCAGAAGTGGACCCGCTGGTCGCTGATGTGGCGCAGCCACAAGGCGATGCTCGGCCTCGTCGGCTCGAAGTGCACGGCCTGCGGCACGCCGCAGTTCCCACCCCAGAGGATTTGTGTGAACCCGGCCTGTGGGGCGGTCGACCAGAGCGAGCCGGTGGTGATGTCCGACAAGGGAGGGACCATCTTCAGCTTCACCTCGGACATGCTCGCCGCGTCAATCAACCCCCCGGCCATCTACGGCGCGGTGAACATCAACGGCGGGGGGCGCTACCTGATGGACTTCACCGACTGCGTGGTCGACGACCTGGCGGTCGGGAACCCCGTGGAGTTCAGCTTCCGCGTCAAGCACCGCGATATCCAGCACGACATTACCAACTACTTCTGGAAGGCCGTTCCGGTCGCAAAGGAGGGGGAATAGATGGCAGAGGGAATCAGGGACAAGGTGGTAATCCTCGGCATGGGTTGCACCAGGTTCGGTGAGCGCTGGGAGTCATCCCCCGAGGACCTCGCGGTCGATGCTTTCACCGAGTGCCTCGAGGACGCGGGGATAGAGAAGAAGGAGATACAGGCGGCCTGGCTGGGCACCCACTTCGATGAGATCAACGTTGGCAAGGGCGGCAACTTCCTGGGTATATCCCTCAAGCTGCCGCTGATCCCCGTTACGCGCACGGAGAACTTCTGCGCGTCGGGCACCGAGGCTTTCAGGGGAGCCTGCTACGGCGTGGCGAGCGGCGCGTACGACGTCGTACTCGCGCTCGGTGTCGAAAAACTCAAGGACACGGGCTACGGAGGCCTGCCGGACACGCCGGCCTTCGGGCAGATGCAGGCGATGATCGGGCCCAACGCCACGGCACCGGGGATGTTCGCGCAGCTCGCGACAGCCTACTCCGCCAGGTACGGCGTGCCCATGGAGAAGGTCAAGGAAGCGATGGCCCATATCTCCTGGAAGAGCCACCAGAACGGCGTCAACAACCCGCGGGCGCACTTGCGAAGGCCCGTCCCGATCGAGCAGATCATGGGCGCGCCGATGATAGCTTACCCCCTCGGGCTGTTCGACTGCTGCGGGGTCAGCGACGGCTCCGCGTGCGCGATCGTGACGACCCCTGAGATCGCGGCGAAGATCAAGCCGGGCCAGGACCTCGTCAAGGTCAAAGCGCTTCAGGTCTCGGTCTCCTCGGGCGAGGAGGCGCTTTTCACGGATTGGGACGGCGCGGGCATGCTTACTACCAGGACCGCGGCCAGGAAGGCCTACGAGGAGGCTGGCATCGAGAACCCGCGCGAGGAGATCAGCATGATGGATGTCCACGACTGCTTCTCCATCACAGAGCTCGCGACCATGGAGGACCTCCAGATCTCGGCGCCCGGCAAGGCCCCCGACGATATCCTGGCGGGGTTCTACGACCTCGACGGGCAGGTACCCTGCCAGCCCGACGGAGGGCTCAAGTGCTTCGGCCACCCCATCGGCGCCTCGGGCCTGAGGATGCTCTACG
>CAZAIS010000042.1:0-3189 GCA_964485255.1 uncultured Acidimicrobiales bacterium
TGTGCTGGGAGATCTGCCGATGCCGGAAACGACCCACAGATTCTTGTGAGGAGCTCTTTTTTGTTTACTTTTCCTACCGGGGCATTCGAACGAGACCTTACGTGGGAGCAAGCAGGGGCTGGGCGAACACGGATGGATATCAAGAAGTCCCCGGCGCCTGAGACACCCCGTGAACGCCGCGACCGGCAGGGGTGCGCGCGCCGGGCATTGAATAAACTGAATGACCGCGGTCGCGGTACGGGTCCGGCGATCCGATATTGAGAGCAGGAAGTGAAGAAAAGGGTATCAATCTGTTCTCCGGTTGAGCGCCGGTACCCGGATCTATTGTCGGAGGTGTCAGGAATCGATAGTCCGGTTTCCAACCACCAGGTCCGCTATAAGCGGACGCGCACCAAGCACGCCAGAAGAAAACGGCGGATCATCGTCGCCTCGAGCGCCCTCGGCACTGCACTTGTGGCCGTGATCGTAACCGTGGTGGCGCTCTCGACCGGGGGATCGAGCAATTACACGAAAGTCCCCGATGTGGAGGGGCTGACCTACAAGCAAGCCGCGGCAGCATTGAAGCGGGCAGACCTGAAAATGGAAGTCGACCCGACCCAGGACACCGCCAATATCAGAGTGGCGAAGAAGAAGGTAGGGTTCCAGAGCCCCGCCACCGGATCCAGCGCGGAGAAAGGCTCGACCGTTACGGTTGCCCTGCTCGACGTGCCTTCAAAGACGAAGGAACCGGACGACGCGGCGGCCACCACCCCCGATCCGGCCCCAGCGCCCGCCCCGCCCGAGCAACCGGCGGTGGATACCGCAACGCCGCCCGCGCCCGCCCCGCCACAGGACACAGGCTTGTCCGCGCCGCTGGAGGGAGCGCCTCTCTACCCGTTCACCAGGGACGCGTCAATCGCTTGCGGTCACTGGCCGTCGGGTTCACAGGACTACCCGTACTTCGCGGCCCCACGCAACGGGGGAGCGCGGAAGCACGCGGGTGTCGACATCTACCCACCGGCCGGAAACGGGGCGCCGGTACATGCCATGAAGGACGGCACGGTGGTGAAGATCGGTCCCTTCTATACGCGCGCGAACGGCGAGGTCACTTACGGGGTGCTGGTGGACCACGGGGATTTTGTGATCAACTACGCGGAGCTCCGGCCCCCGGCGGTTGCCGTGGGAAACAGGGTCGCCCGGAACCAGGTGATTGGAGCGATCAGCGGCACGGTCCAGTTGCACCTCGAGCAGTATACGCCTGGAACCACCAACTGGTGCGGGGGTTGGTACGGAGACAAGCCCGCGAACCTCGTCGACCCCACCGGCCTCATGCTTCAACTCTTCTGACCCAAGGCCTCGCGCTAATTCTTGGGATCAGTTACGCATGACACGCGAGCGCGTCACCACCTCGAATGCAAATAGCCGAGGCAGTTGTCTTCTGGTAGAGGTTATTCTCGGGACAGGTCTTTTCCCTTGGGTCGCAAGCCACAACGTGGCGTATCCTCGATCGACTCAAGGCAAAGATCTGACCCCCAAGAGTCAAGTCAGTCGGAGTAGCCGCCGATGGTGTCCGTTCCGGCGCCGCGGTTGCTCCAGTACATCGCGCGCTCGCACATTATCTTTCCGCCGGTTGTCTTCGAAGTCACGAGGATGGCGGCACGGCCGTCCGGCACCTTGTCCTTCATGTCGAAAGTCATGCGGGAGTTCGCCGGGACGGTAGCCTTGACGGTCTCAACCGCTCCCCCGCCGGCGGGCAGATAGGATACCTCGATGTCCACATCCTTGTCATTGGGATTCTGCACCAGCGTCCAGGTCTCGTAGCCGCCCTGCGTCTCTCCATCGGGGAAGTAAAATGCCTTGTGGGGAGCGTCCATGCCGATCGAGTCGTGGCACGCTTCGCCGAGCGGGGAGCCCTCACCCCAGTACATCGCCCGCTCGGCTATCAGTGGCAGGGAACCACTGACCCGCGTGCTCAGATCAACGCCCCGAAGGACGTCGTTGACCCTGATGGTCCTCCTGGAGTTCGCCGGAACCACGATCGGCTCTTGAGGCCTTGCCCCACCGGGCATCATGTAGGTAACGGTTACGGTGTTGTTACGGTCATTGGGGTTCTGTATGAGCACGTAGGTGGTAAAGCCGTAGCTGGTAGTGCCCTCGGCCAGGTAGTAGTCTTTCGCGGGAGTGGTGGTGCCGGCGGACACGTGGCCTTCCCTGCGGTTGTTGCGGTACATCGCCCGCTCGGGGATAACCGGGACGTTCGATTCGATCTTGATCGAAGCGTCCTTGAGGCCGATGTCGGTCTCCATGTTGAAGGAAGCGCGCGAGTTCGCCGGGACGCTCTTTTCAACCCGCCGGGGGCCCGAACCCTCCGTCATGTAAGTGACGGTGCAATTCGCGTCAGAATCGTTGGGGTTCTGGATGAGCAGCCACGTCTCGAAGCCCCACTTTGACGAGCCCTCGGGGAGGAACCAGGTTTTCGCGGGCGCCGTGATCCCGATGGAGGAAGTCCCCTCCTGAGATGCGGCCCCCGCCCCCCACCAGGTCATCCTGCGATCAACGACTATGGTCTTACGCTCCTTGCACTCGACCTTCGTGGAAAAATCGGCCGCCCCGATGTCGTTTCGCGGATTGATGGTCGTCTGGCTCATCGGCGGCAGCACAAGGGCCGCGCGACTCCTGGGTCCCGATTCCGTCATGTAAGTTACAAGCGCCGTCACCGCGGTGTCGTTCGGGTTTTCGATGTTCACAAACGTATCGAAGCCGTAGTCCGACGTGCCCTCGGCAAGATACCAGGTAGGGGACGTATCCGGGGTTGGTTCAGGTGGCGTCGGCGGCGTCGGAGGCTCGGGTGGTGTGGGCGTTTTCTTGACCGTGAACGCGTCCGCCAGGTGACCCGCCTTGAGATCCGGGTTGGTCACGGTAACCGCATAGACGCCCGGGGACGCGCCCTTGAGCTCAAGCCTGCTTCTGATGGAGGTCGAGGACACGACTTCCACGTCGGCGGCTTCAATCGGCGGCGTGCCGGGTTTCGTCAACGTTACGGTGGCGCGATCCAGGAAGCCGTCGCCCGTGATGGTAACCGATACCGCGCCTTTGTTGCGTGCTTCTGAAGGCGCGATGGAAGAAACGTTGGGCGCGGGCGCGGGAGATTCGTAGATCGTGAACGTCCGGGCGTTGGAGGTCCCTCCCCCGGGCTCGGGGTTGAACACG
>CAZAIS010000042.1:3289-11254 GCA_964485255.1 uncultured Acidimicrobiales bacterium
CGCTTCCCCCGCGGTCTCGCTGGAGGGGGACAGGCTCGTGGTGGCCGGCACCGGGTTATTGATCGTGAACGTCCGGGCGTTGGAGGTCCCTCCCCCGGGCTCGGGGTTGAACACGGTGACGCCGGCGGTCCCGGCAACTGTGATGTCGCCTGCGGGGATGGCAGCGGTCAACCTCTCCGACGACACGTAGGTCGTTGTCCGCTCAGAGCCGTTCCAGCGCACCTTTGATCCCGCTACGAAGTTGGACCCGTCGACCGTCAGGGTGAACCCCGCTTCCCCCGCGGTCTCGCTGGAGGGGGACAGGCTCGTGGTGGCCGGCACCGGGACGGGGTTCACGGTGAAGACTTGAGCGTTAGACTCCTGCGTGTCCGGATTGACGACCGTGACACTCGCCGTTCCGGTGCCCGCGATGTCGCTCGCGGGGATGGTCGCGGTCAACCGCGTGTCAGATACGAAATTGGTCGTCCGCTCATCCCCGTTCCACCGAACCTCCGCCCCCGACACGAACTCCGTCCCGTTCACCGTCAACGTGAACCCCGGGTCGCCCGCCGTCGTGCTGTCCGGCACGATGGAGGTAATGGTCGGCACCGGGTTGAACCCGTCCACGACCAGTGTGTTTTCCTGCCGCTCGTCTATGTGCGCGGTCGTCTCTATGACCTTCCCGTCGGGAGCCTCGACGCTTACGTCGTACTCCCCGCCGAACCCGGAAAGCGTTGCCTCGCCCGTGCCGCCGGTCACCGCCTGCTCGTCCTTCGTGGTCCAACTGTCGATGAGACCCTGTATCCTCGTGTAAGATGGGCGCTCGTTCAGGTCCGCGTCGACGAGCCCGCCGCTGACCACGAACGCGCCGGTATCACACGTGTCCCACCAGAGCACGGATTCCACGGCCGGGTTCGCGAACATCATCGTGTAAACACTCTCGGCGTAATCGGCCTGGGTGGTCGGCGTCCATTGCTCGCGCCAGTACCCAGAATGCCATGTCCCGGCGTCGTAGCTCGACGGGAACGAAAGCTCCGTGATGTGAATCGTTTTTCCGAAGAGATTGTTGTACCTGTTGGCCGCGTCGACCAGCCACGACGGCGTCATCGCCGGAGCCTCGCCGGAACCGAACTCCGGGCTCACGTGACACCCGGGGTAGAACTGCAGGCCGATCGTATCGATCTCGTCGAGGTCGCCGAGCCACCCGCGAGCCTGCTTGAGGAAGTCGCTGAAGGTGGTCTTGTAACCGTCCAGGTCGAGATTGTCGTTCGGCGGGGCCGCGCCGTCGAGCCTGTATGACTGGTACCTGTACCCGAAGTCGAACTCCGAGGGGCAGTTGACGAGCGTCTGCAGGTCCGGGTTCGCCGCCTTGATCTGTAGCGCGGAGTCGTTCATGAGGTCCGCCATGTCCTCTCGCGGCATCCCCACGGTGTTTGTTGTGGCAGGCTCGTTCATGACCTCCCAGATAACCGGATCGTTCTTGAAGTCGTTGAGCAGGTAACCCTGATTCTCCAGGTTCTCCGTCCGGATCTGCTCGAGGGTCATTGAAGCAGTTCGCGGAGGCAGGATGCCCAGGGCACCCTGCATCCATACCGTGGCGTGGAACTTGACCTTCATATCGTAGTCGAGCATTTTCTGGATGCCGAACGTCGTTTCGATGGCCGTCTTGCCCCAGTAGTTATAAGGGGGGTCGAGCTGCTCGGTGAAGCCCCAGGCCGGGAGCACCACGCACAGCTCGAAACCGATGTCTCGGAGCTTCTGCCATATAGCCTGGGGAGGCCAGGACATCGTGCCGCCGTTACCTCCGAACAGGAAGTCGTGGGAGGTCTGGTCGATCGTTACCGTGCAGTCCTTGACCGGCACGCCGTTGGTATCGCGGGCGGTGACCTCGAGGGTCCCTTTCCTCACGGCGTCGATCGAATTCCGAGCGGCCTTGAGCTCCAGCCGGTCGCGGAGCACCAGCGCGTCGCGCAGCCTGTCATCGACGTTGGACACGGCCTGGACAGCCGCTATCAGCGAGGCGATGTCCTCGTCGGTTATGTGCTCCTCGTAGAAGGACTGCCGGCGCTGCAGGTCCGCGATCGCCGTGCGGGCGAGTTCGACGTTGACGTCGATGACGAGCGCGGCGCCCGGCGCGGGAAGGTCGAAGCCGGCGCCGGCGTTGTCGGCCCTCAGGCACAGCTTCCCGTAGTCCTTGACGTTCCAGTACATCGTGCTGATGGAGTACTTGCCCGTGTTGCGCGAGTCGACCACCAGGGACGGAAGGCCGTACTCCCGTGCGCCGCCCTGGGGATCCGCACGCGCCCACTCGTCGTTGGTAGGATAGACGACGGCCGGTTGCATCTCCTCTTCGAGGTTTGTCAGGTAGACGAACTGCGAGCCTTCATTGCCCGGGCCGGTTGACACGTAATCGCCCCAGCGCATCAGCGTGCTGTCCTGCTGGTAGCCCTTCAACACGAAGCTCGACGTCTTCGGCAGCACGATGTCCACTGCCGTGTTCGGCGGTTTGAGGTAGGTTCGCGGCTGCTGTTGGTACATGCCCAGGTAGTCGGGGGCAGGGCCGATCGTGGGGTCAGGCTGCACTGTGACAAAACCGTCCACGGAGTTGACCTGCTCGTCGGTCAGGGGTGACCCTTCGGGGTATGGCAGCGCCTTGAACGTGAAGCTCCCGTCGGCCTCGGTGAAAGCCCAGCCGACGATACTCGCGCCACTGTCGAAGAGAATCAGCAGAGCTCCCGACACACCCGTGTTGTCAACGTCCTTCACCGTGCCCGACGCACCGGCGGCGGACGATGCTGAAGGCAGCATCAGGCAAATCAGTAAAGCGGTGATACCTATGACGACAACGCGCTTGACCAACAGACCCCCGCACCCTTCCCCTCTCGGGAATGCTGCTCCATAGAAGGCAGGCCCGATTGTCGAGTTCGACTTACCATATTAAACCATAATCTAGCTCTCTCGACGTCGAATGCGGACCATGGCGCGAAAAGGCTTGTCCGGGGGCTGAATACGTGGTATGCGTGTTACGTTAAGGGTACCGGGAACGAGCTATTTCACGATTGATTCGTATGATAGCCGCACGCGCGTTTCAAGCGGGGGGAAGAAATGAGCAGGGGATCGATCATCAAGGCGGACCTGATAGCTCCGTGCGGGATGAACTGCGCGCTTTGCATGGCTTACCAGAGGGACAAGAACACCTGCCCCGGCTGCCGCGCCGGTGACGAAAGCAAGCCCGCGTCCTGCGTCGCCTGCATAATAGTGAATTGCCCCGAGCGCGAGAGCGCCGGATTGAAATACTGCTCGGACAGGTGCGGTAAGTATCCCTGCAAGAGGCTGAAAAACCTGGACAAGCGGTACCGCACCAAGTACGGGATGAGCATGATCGAGAACCTGGAGTACATCCGGGAATCGGGCATCAGGGCGTTCGTCCGGAACGAAAAGGAGAGATGGACCTGCCCGGAGTGTGGAAGCGTTTTCTGCGTCCACCGCTCCATCTGCTTCAACTGCGGCACAAAGCTGCCCCAGTAGGCGTCGTTCACTTTTTACTTTTTTGTTTACTTTTCAGAGGCTGGCCCAGCGCTGCGCCCTGCCGACGGCCTTCTTCCAGCCTGCGTACAGCGAGTCCCTGGTCTCCGGGCGCATCGAGGGCTTGAACTCGCGCTCCACCCGGTGGACCTTGATTATGTCGTCGGGGTACTTCCACCGCCCGGCCGCTATTCCCGTGAAATAGGCTGCCCCGAGGGCCGTCGCCTCGAGCACCTCCGGGCGCTCGACCGCCGTGTCCAGGATATCGGCGAGGAACTGCAGCAGAAAGTCGTTGCCCGAGGCGCCCCCGTCGGCCTTGATCCCCTTGACCTCGATGCCGGTGTCCAGCTCCATGGCCGTCACCACGTCCTTGCACTGGTAGGCAATCGACTCAAGGGTCGCCCGCACGATCTGGTCCCTGGTGGATGCGCGGGTGAGCCCGATCACCGTGCCCCGGGCGTACGGGTCCCAGTAAGGAGCGGTCAGGCCGGTGAACGCCGGCACCACGTACACTCCCCCGGAGTCCCCGCAGCGGAACGAGCACTCCTCGGACTCCGATGCCTTCGCTATTATCTTCAGGTTGTCCCTCAGGAACTGCACCGACGACCCGGCGCTGGAGATGATCCCTTCCATCATGTAGGTTGTTTTTCCGCCCATCTTCCAGGCGATCAACGGCGTCAGCCTGTTGATTGACGCGAGCGGCTCGTCGCCCGTGTTCATGTCGATGAACGTGCCTGTGCCGTTGGTGCACTTGACGCTTCCCGCGTCGAAGCAGGTCTCGCCGAAGAGCGCCGCCTGCTGGTCGGCGACCACACACTTGATGGGGATCGGGGCGCCGAACACGTCGGTCTCGCCGAATTCCCCGCTCGTCTCGCGTATCTCCGGAAGGACAACGCCGCCCGGCAGGCCGAACGGCTTCAGGAGCAGGGGGCTCCATTCCATCCCGAAGGGATCGAACATGCCGGTCGCGCTGATGTTGGAGAAGTCCGTCGCGTGCACCCGGCCGCCCGTGTACTTCCAGACCAGCCAGGTGTCCACCGTGCCGAAGAGCAGATCCCCGGCATCAGCCTTCGCCGCGGCACCGTCGACGTTATCCAGTACCCACCGTATGTGCGCGGGGGACATGGCCGGGGTGACGGTGAAATGGCCCGCCGTGATCAGGAGCTTGCCGATGGAGTTTCTCTTCAGGCCCTTGCTCAGCTTCGCGATGCGCTGGAAGGCTCCGCCGGCTACATGCAACACCTTGAAAAGAAATGAGCGGTTGATCCGCTCGCACATGTCCGAGGTCCTTGTGTCCTGCCAGGTTATGAAGTTGTAAACGGGCTCGCCCGTGTTCCTGTCCCAGAGCATGCTGGTGGCCCGCTGAGTGGCTATCCCCATGGCGGAGATGTCCCCCGCCGCGAGGCCCGCGCCCTCAAGCGCTTTCCGGGTGACCTCGACACACTTCTCGTAAATGTGGACGGGGTCCTGCTCGGTCCAGCCGGGCCGCGGGAAGATCTGCTCGAGCTCCGAGTAAACCTCGCTGACGACGCCCGCCTCGCCGTCGTAGATAACAGCCCTGGTTCCGGTGGTACCGACATCGTTTACCAGGATGTACGTCTCGCTCATCTCGTCCCCCAATCATGACGGCCGCGCAATAGCGGTTCGCGATGCCCTACAAGAATATCACCAACACAGCGCAGAATCGGGGACGAGGGACATATTGCATCGGCACACGGAATCGGAGGCAAGCGCGGCGCAATGCGTCATTCGAGATTTAACTTTCTAGACCTGACCCCCAGAAGTTAAGGGGGTGGTTCTGAAGGAGGCGTGGCCGGAGGGCTCACCGTCGATCTCGAGCTGCCAGCGATATCCCGTCTCGGGCTCGAGAGGCAGGTTGATGAAGCCGAATACCGCGGTAAAGTCCATCTCGGTGCCCGGCGGGACGCCCGGCGGGCGCCCGACCTCGAACTCTCCGGTCTTTACAACCTGCTGAGGCGGCTCACCGAATGACACCCGGTTGCCCTCGGAGTCCTGAAGGAACAGGGCCAACTGGTGCCTCGTGTTCGTCTCAGGCCACGGGACGTTGACGCGGATGGCCACCGCCATGAAACGCGGTCCCGGCGGGCATACGGTCCACCCGCCGCCCATGATATATAGCTTGCCCTGAACGGCCTCCGCGTAATCACAGAGCAGTAAAAGCGCTTCCATTTGTCCCCGCCCTCTTTCAATTGATCTTTGCTCGCTCTTCTACTCTACCAAGGCATGCCGAGCGTGTATATCGCCCGCGGTGATAAACGAAAGGCCGGTCCATTCCCCGAGAGGACCGCATGCCCCGGGCTTCTTTTGCCGGCCAGTCACGACTGCCGGC
Source organism: uncultured Acidimicrobiales bacterium (assembly GCA_964485255.1). Taxonomy (GTDB): domain Bacteria; phylum Actinomycetota; class Geothermincolia; order Fen-727; family Anoxymicrobiaceae; genus CAZEJS01. The sequence continues at coordinate 9,144 of CAZAIS010000042.1, forward strand.
CGCGGTCTTACGGCTACCGGAGCGAGAAACCGATCGAATCGTGGGCGTTCTGCCTGGGCAGGTCGTGAGCGTTCCAGTACACGGCCGCCTCCGCTACGACCGGCACGTCGGCGCTCACGAGCGTCGCCACGCTCCAGTTGTCAGGCACGGTTTCGCCCACGTTTATCGAAACCCTGGAGTGAGCGCCCAGCGTGAGAACCGGGCCTGCCGCTCTTCCGCCGGTCGTCATGTATTCGAGGTTAACGACGGCGGGGGCATCCCCCGGGTTCTGCACGAGCACCCAGGTCTCGAACGCGCCGTACTCGTCCCCGCCGGTGGAGCCCTCGGCGAGGTTCCAGTCGGTCGAAGGCGCGCTCGTCCCCACGGACGACTGCGCGGCCTGGCGCGTCACCGCCGCCGTGTTGAAGTAAGAGGACCGTTCCGCGACCACCGGGTTGTCGGACTCGACCCTGGTCGAGACGCTGAACTCGTCGGGAACTGTTTCCGCGACGTTCACGGTCCTCCTGCTGCCGGGCCCCAGCACCACGGCAGGTCCCGCGACCTGCCCGGACGGCGTCTCGTAGAAGAGGGTGGCGTTCGCCTTGCACTCACCCGGGTTCTGTACGACAACCCATGTCTCGAAGGATCCGCCGGGCCCACGACCGGTGGACCCTTCGGCCATGAACCAGCGCTTGGACGGTCCGGCCGCGCCGATGGAGTTGTGGGCGGCAGAGCGCGTCGAAGCAGACGTGTTCCAATAAACGGAGCGCTCGGCGACCACCGGCTTGTCGCTGGTCACCTTGGTGGAAACGCTCCACTCGTCCGGCACCCACCGCGAGGCGTCCACGGTCCAGCGGATACCGGCGCCCAACCTGCTAACGGGCCCCGGTACGGACCCGCCGGGGGTCATGAACGTGAGCGCAACCTCCGCCTCGGAGTTCCCGGCGTTCGCGACGGTTATATAGGTCTCGAAACCGCTCCCCTCTCCCTGCCCGGTCGATCCCTCGGCAAGGTACCAGGTCCGTGAAAGAAAGGGCGTCCCGATCGAGCCCGCGGCGGACTCCCTGTACACGGACGGATTGTCCCAGTACATCGCCCGCTCGACCACTACCGGCACGGTCGAATCCACCAACGTGGAGACCTCCCAGCAGTTGGGCATAGTGTCCTCTACGTTCACGGTGGCCCTGCTCCCAGGTGGTATTACCACCTCGGGCCCGGGTTTCCCGCCCTCCGGGGTCAGGTAAGTGAGCCGCGCCTTTGCCGCGACTGCGCCCGGGTTCTGCAGGAGCACCCACGTCTCGAATGACCCCATGCGTGTCATACCCGTCGAGCCCTCGGCGAGGTACCAGTGTTTGCAACTGTATACGTGGAAGCCGTTCGGGAGTGCGCCCGAGAGGCCGTTGGTGTTCGTGGCCACCACGTCCCAATCCGCCTCGGGCGCCCCCCTTAGGTCGAACCTGCAGGCCGCCCTGTACGGAGAGATCACGTCTACGTCGGCGGCCTGGATCTGCCGCCTGCCGTTCACCAGCTTGACCTGCATGCCCGGCTGAAAGCCGTTCCCCGCCAGCTCGTCGATCTCGACCGTGCCGGTGTTCCCGGCGCTCGAGGGCGAAATGGAGTACACGTGCGGAGCGGTCGTGCGCACGATGTAGCCGCCCCTGCCGACCAACCAGGCGGTCTGCCCGTCAACCGCGTCAGCGGCGTTGTATATCGAGTCCATTTGAAGGGCGTCCTGCTGCTCCCAGCTCGCGCCGCCGTCGGATGACTTCAACGTGAACCCGAACAGCCCGCAGGTCCACACGTTCACCCCGTCCGCGCTGCCCACGTCGAACAGCGTGAGATTGGTATGCCTGCTCATGGTGGCGCTCCACCGGCCACCGCCGTTAACGGTCTTGAAGACCATGCCGAAGTCGCCCAGTTGGCCCTCCTCGACAACAGACGCGCTCGCGAAAACGATGTCCTTGTTGATGACGCAGAGGTTGTTGACTCTCACGGAATGACCGGTGAACCGCAGCACCTGCCTCGTCCATCGGGCGCCGCCGTCAACGGACTTCATTACGGTGTCCGATCCCATCCGGGCGCAGAAGACTGTCCTGGAGTCGAGGGCCGCCATCTCCAGGTTGACGCTGCTG
>CAZAIS010000043.1:0-11183 GCA_964485255.1 uncultured Acidimicrobiales bacterium
GAGGAACCTGCAGGGGGTCAGCGAGGAGCTCAAGGAGCGCTCCGCGATTCACGACGTGGACAAGGTCTCCTGCCCCATGTTTATCGTCCACTCCTGGAACGACGACTTGTTCGAACCGAACCAGGTCCTCGAGTTCTACCAGAAGCTCGAAACCCCGAAGAAGCTCATGATGACCAACGGGCTCCACGGTTTCGACTCGGGGCGGGGCGACATGCTGGTGCCGAACAGGATCTGGGACGACGCGCGGCGCTGGTTCGACTACTGGCTCAAGGACGAGAAGGACAACGGCATGAGCGAGGAACCGGCGGTAGTCTACTACCAGCCGTGGGACAAACGGATGGTGTCCTGCGAGCAATGGCCCCCCGAGAACACTCGCGAGGTCTCCTATTACTTGCGGGGCCAGCACCCCGACGCGGTCAACTCGGGTTCGCTGGTGACCGAGGCCCCCGGTAACCACGAGGCCGCCGAGATGTTCCTCAACAACACGGTCAGCAACCTCCAGACCTCGGGGCTGCCCATCCTGCGATGGAACGTCATTCGCAACGCCCCGATTCCCGGAGTCCCTTTCTCAATCCCGGGGGACAGCGTCGCTTTCACCAGCCGGCCGCTGGATCGAGAGCTCGAGATGGTCGGCACGCCGCGCGTGAGCCTGCACCTGACCTCCTCCACCGAGGAGTGCCAGGTGAACGGCCTGCTGTACGACGTATCGCCGCGGGGTTTCTGCCGCCTGGTGACGCACTGTGCCGCGATGCGGGACGACATGGAGCCCGACGCGATAGAGGAGTTCCACTTCGACCTTATATCCTGCGCGCACCGATTCGGCGTGGGGCACTCGATAAGGCTCGTCCTGTGCGCGTCGGATCCCCTGTACGTGTTTCCCTCGCTGGTGCCTTCCTCGTACCGCCTCTTCCACACGGCCGAGAACCCCTCTTGCATTACGCTGCCGGCGATCGAGCACGCGGCCGTGCCGGAGGCTGCGGGCGCCTGAGCGCCGGGACCGCGACGGCACCGAAGGTGCGCCGGACCGGGCGGCCGGGTCGGACCGCGTGACGGCTCCTTGACGAGGCGGCCCGGGGGATCGGAAGACGAGCAAGCGCTCGGGGCGCCGGCACCCCGTTATGGAGTCCTGTCGCTCTAGCCGGGAGTTTGTTATGGAAACCATGGAAGCCGTAAGAACGCGCAGGAGTGTGCGGGAGTTCACCCGCGATCCGGTGCCGGACGAGGAACTGGACCGCCTGATCGAGGCGGCGGCGTGGGCGCCCTCGGGGCTAAACAACCAGCCGTGGCGTTTCATGAAGATATCCCGCAGGTCCACGATAGACGAGATCTCGGGGCTGACGAAGTACCGCGGCGTGGTTGCCGCCTCGGCCGCCTTGATAGCGGTCTTCCTGTGCGAGGAGGATATGTACGATCGCGCCAAGGACCTGATGGCGGTGGGCGCGGCGATCCAGAACCTGCTGCTTGCCGCGCACGACGGAGGACTAGGCGCCTGCTGGCTCGGGGAGATCCTCGCGAGGCGGGAGGAAGTCGAGGCCCTGCTGAACGCCGCGGAAGGTCTCGAGCTGGTGGCTGTCGTGGCCCTCGGCAGGCCCGCCGCTCGCGAAAGGACCGGCGTAAGGCATCCGTTCGACAGGATCGTTATCGCGCCCCCGGAGCGGTAGGCAACCTTCGGGCGCGCGGTCTTCGACGGCGCCGCGGGCCGAGGCCGTGTCCCGGTCGCGGAGCCGCCCGAACGTGCCCATGGCGTAGAGCCGTTTGAACCCGGCTCCCGTAAGTCAAGCGAGGAATGGTGAGTGAGGATCTCTTTTTGAGGTGCAGCGCCGACGTGAGGGAGAAATATCTCTCTTTCCCGACGCTGTCCAGGCGCTTCCAGGCGAGACTCGGCGGTGACATGGAGTACTGCGTGCTCGACATCGAGACCACCGGCTTCGACCCCGAGCGTGACAGGATAATAGAGGTAGCCGCGATCCGCGCGGTGGGGGAGCGGGTTGTCGAGCGCCTGTCGTCCTTTATAGACCCCGGCTGCGCCATACCGACCCAGATACGCATGCTCACCGGCATCGACGATGAAGCCGTCGCGGGCGCCCCCGCGATCGAGGATTTCTTCAGCGAGCTTGCCGCTTTCATGGAGGACCGCATGGTCGTCGCCTACTCCCGCTTCGAGGAGGAGTTCTTCCGCGCCCTCCACGCGCGGCTGGGCCGCGGTCGTTTCAACAACCCGTACCTCGACGCGCACGAGCTCGCGATGATGCTCCTGCCGTCGCTCAGGGGCCACAGGCAGGTCGACCTCGCCCGGATGTGGGGTGTGGACACCGGGCGAGCCCACAGGGCCGCCGACGACGCCGAGACGCTGTTCGGGGTCTTCAACTATCTGCTGAACGGTCTATACAACACGCCCCTGCCTCTCGTCAGGGCCGTCGCGGACCACGCTCCGGCGCACGGGGGCGGCCTTACCCTCCTGCTCGACCGCGTACTGGAGGAGCGCTCGGGCGGCAGACGGCCCGAGTTCATGAAGCTCGAACGGGCGGTTCGCAGGGAACCGTTCTGGGAGAGCATTCCGCCGCTGGAGGGGTCGAGCGGGCCCAAGGCGGTCCACGCCGAGGAAGTCCGCGACGTTTTCGCGGCCGAGGGCCCCGTCGCAAGCCAGTTCATGGATTACGAGGAGCGCGACGAGCAGGTCGAGATGGCGGAGGCGGTCCGCCGCGCTTTCACCGAGGAGAGTGTGCTCCTGGTGGAAGCCGGCACCGGCACCGGCAAATCACTCGCCTACCTTGCGCCAGGTGTGCTGTGGTCGAAAGCGACCGGCTATCCGGTCGTCGTATCGACCCGCACGCTCAACCTCCAGGACCAGCTCAACACGAAGGACCTGCCTTCCCTGAAAGCGGCGCTGGGCGAGGACTCCTTCCGCTACTCGGTCCTCAAGGGCTACGGGAATTACCTGTGCCTGCGGAAGCTGCAGGCGCTGGTGGGCGGCAGGAAGCGCCTTTCCGAGCACCAGTTGGGGACGTTCGGAATGTTGCTCACCTGGGTTGGCGAGAGCGAGACCGGGGACGCGTCGCTGCTCAATGTCCCGCACCTGCGCGGCCTGGACGAACAGGTGATGGCCAACCACCGCGAGTGTCCCGGCGGACGTTGCCGGTTCGCCAGGGAAGGCTGCTGCTTCTACCGCCGCGCCCTGTACCGCGCCAGGCGCTCCCATATCGTGGTCGTCAACCATTCCCTGCTGCTGGCGGGCGTCAACCTCGTCTTCAAGGACGCGGTCATCGACGAGGCCCACACGCTCGAGGACGTCGCCACGGACCAGTTCACCATCGAGGTGGACTACCGGGAGTCGCGCAGGTTCATCGAGTCCTTGTACGCGCCGGTTGACGGCTCGGGTTTCCTCGCCGACGTTCCGCAGAACGCTCGAAGACACCTTCCCGAGGAAGCCCACGAGGCACTGGGCTTCGAGGTCGCCGAGGCGCAGGAGGCCGCGGAGGTCGCACTGGAGGACCTGGAGAGGCTGTTTGTGTCGCTCTGCGCTTTCTCGGGAGGCGAGGGATACCAGACGAGCGACGTGAGGTTCAGCGAGGGCCGGGTCGCGACCGTCGAGTTCACCCGGCTCGGGATGGACGGCGAAAAGCTCCTGGGCGCCCTGGACGGCCTGCGGGTCCGGATAACGCGCGTGAAGGCCCTCTGCGACGAGAGGGGCGATGCCTCCGCGGAGCTTGAATACATGCAAAGCGACCTCGAGGGAAAGGCCGTCCGCGTGCTCGAGCACATGGATGCGCTGCGCGTGTTCTTCTCGGAGGAGCCCGACGGCCGGGTACGCTGGGCCACGGTCGCCGGCCCCGAGCACTTCGAGCGCCAGGCCCTGCGGGCATCGCCCGTGGACGTAGGACCGTACTTGAAGGAAAACGTCTTCGACGACCTTTCCTCGGTGGTGATGACCTCCGCGACGCTCACGGTCAAGGATTCTTTCGAATTTTTCGAGTCCCGTGTCGGGCTCGACCTGCCGGGCTCCCGGGAGATCCACGAGCTGATCCTCGACTCGTCGTTCGACTACCGTCGGCAGATGCAGATCCTGATGCTGCACGACATGCCCGATCCGACGTCCGGGGACTACGAGGCCCGGATAGCCGACGTCCTCGGTGAGGCCATAACGGCCGCGGGAGGAGGCGTACTGGTGTTGTTCACCAACAGGCGCCTCATGAAGGATACCTACGAGCGGCTGGTGGACGACATGCGCCGCAACGGAATCAAGCTGCTCTGCCAGTTGCCGGGCTACTCGCGCCGGCGCCTGGCCGAGGAGTTCGTCGAGGACCGCAGCGCGAGCCTCTTCGGCACCTCGAGTTTCTGGGAGGGCGTGGATGCCCGCGGCAGCACCCTGCGGCTGGTGGTCGTGACGCGCATACCCTTCGAGAGCCCGGGTCGCCCCGTCTTCGAGGCGCGAAGCGAGATCCTGAAGTGCCAGGGGCGCTCCGATTTCATGGACCTCAGTCTCCCGATAGCCGCCCTGCGCCTGAAGCAGGGGGTAGGAAGGCTGATCAGGACCCGCCGGGACAGGGGGCAGGTCCTGCTTATGGACAGCCGCATCAACACCAGGAAGTACGGGCAGGTCCTTCTCCGGTCGCTGCCCGAGGCCAGGCGCAGGAACGTCTCGATCGACGACATGAAGCGCGCCATATCGGACTTTCACGGACCCGAAAGCTCCTGACAATGCCGCGACGGCGGTACGCTTTCGGCGGACGTCCCCGGAGCCCGCTTCAGGGGGGCACCGGGCAATCGAGGTAAACGGCCGCGATCGCCACCGCGACCGTCTCGTTCGAAAAGAAGATGTTTGCGCCCGGTTGTGGCGGCGTGGATTTCAACCGGTATGCGGAGCGGGACTCGAGCGCCCGTCTCAATCCAGTATCTCGACCCTGACGGTGCGGTAGCCGCCGAACGCGTTCATCTCCTCCAGGGTGTCGAAGCAGAGATCGATTCGGTTGCCCTTGATGGCCGAGCCGGTATCGCCGGCGATGCAGTTGCCGTAACCTTCGACGTGAAGCCTGGTGCCGAGCGGGATGACGCGCGGGTCCACGGCCACGACGCCTTTCGTGGCCCGCATGCCGGAAGCGGTGGCCTCGGTAAGGCCCGGCTCCCTGGGAGAGTAGGCTGTGGCCACCATCGTCAGGACCTTGCCGGTGGGGCGCCCGGTGACCGAAACGGGCGCGTTGATCCTGTCGATCTTTGCCTCGACCCTGCCCGACTGGGCGGATACCTCCTGCGCCTTCGCGCCGGCCGCCGCGAGGACGGACGCCCTTTCATCGCGGCTCTTTTCGAGGCGGCGCCCGCGGGATTTTAAGTCGGCGCCGACCCTGTCCACTTCCGCCTTGTCGTCCTGTAGCCGCGAGAGCGAAGCCTTGAGCGTGTCCGACTCGCGCCTGGTGTCCGCGACCATCCGGGCGTCGCGCTCTGCTACTTTCTGGAGCATGTCCGCGCGGTTCATGTAATCGGCCACGCCCTCGGACGAGATGAGCATCTCCAGCTTGTTGGTGCGCCCGTTGACGTAAAGGTTCCTGACCCTCGTGTTGAGCGCCCGGCGCTTGGCGGAGAGCCTTTTCCGGTTTTCCGCGATCTGTCCGGCGGTCGCCTCGATTCTCTCCTGGAGCAGGGCGGACCTGCCGGTGAGCTCCAGGAGCCTGGCCTTGAGACTTCCGATCTCGCTGTCGAGGGTTACGATCTCCCTTACCATCGTGTCGGTGCCGCTGGAGGTGACCGGGGCCGTCTGGGCGAGGGCCCTTCCCTCCCGGTAAGATGAGGGGGCGAGGCCGGCAATGAGTGCCGTGGCAAGGAAAAGAGTGAGCACGAGCACGCGGCCACGTATGACAGCAAACCCGCCGGTGGCCGGCGGGGTCCTCGAACCCGTATTCTTCCAGAGGTATTTGCTCGACAATTCCATCAAATCCTTCAGTACGCGGAATTATACCGGTACCGGATACTTGAATCAAGCGCGATGCCGCACCGTTAAAGGATTCGCGGCGCAGGGCTTTCAATAAATGCCTTCATAAAGGCAATATATAGCTAAACAAGCATGATTTATGGCTCCATTAAAGGATATATTCAATGGCCCTGGATGTGGAACGGATCGGAGAAGCGGGGCATACGGCTCCGGGAGCGCCATCTCGAGAATACCAAACGGTCAAAACGTTGACGTGGATCGAGCAGTGTTCCCGGCGTTTATCGTTGGGAAATAATGCCATTTTCGACCTTCCTGTTTGCCGACGGAAGCCGGGGCGTGACCGCGCGCGGTTTGATCCGGGGGCCGGGTTTGGGATAATCGGGGAGCCATCGAAATGGAGGGCCGATTGAACGTCTCGGAGGACCGTAGGTTCCAGGAGCTGTCCGGCGACCTGAAGAGCGCCGTGAAACGCGGTGACAAGGCCTATCTGCTCGAGGCCCTGGAGGACGCGTCCTTCAACGTGCGCCTGGCCGCGGTCGAGGGATTGGGCGACCTTGGAGGCCTGCAGGTCCGGATGGCGCTCGAGAGCATTGCCCGGGACCGGTGGGGCCAGAGGCCCGAGGTGCGCGTGGCGGCGCTCAGGACGCTGGGCCGCGTGGCCGAGCCGGACCGGTACCTCAGGCTTCTCGAGGAGTTCATCGCGAGGGACAACCGCAAGGTGGTCGCCTCGGCGCGCGCCATTCTGCGCGAACTGGACCCGGAGGGCTTCGGCGCCCGTCTCGTCGCCGGGGGTTGCGTGGACCACGCCGCGATAAGGGTGTACGGCGCGAGCCGCGAGCCCTCCGCGGTCCCGCTTCTCGACGAGTACCTCCGGGAGCGGATGGAGGAGGGGGACCTCGCTTCCGCGCGCAAGTGGGGCAAGGTCTACGCGGCCGTGCGCGCCCTCGGGAACACCGGCGGTACCGCTTCCGTCCAAACACTCGAAAGCCTCCAGGCCTGGCTCATCGACGCGCCCAGGGCCGGAACCGGAGGGATTCGGGGACAGAGGCTAGCCAAGATACGAGAAGAGACCGAGCGGGCCGTCGAGGCCGCCAGGTCGCGCTAGACGTAGAGGGCGCGTTCCGGAGGGCGGACGGGCTCTCGGCGGTCGGCGGCAAGGCCCGAACCGGGACGCGCGGCGGCCCGGGCGTGGCTGGCGTTTCGAGCGGGACCGGAGCCGGCCGGCTGAAGGGACGCGGTTGCCGTTCGGCCAAGCATTAAACATGAATCGCGTAATTGCGCGGTCATTGTTGTTCAGCACGGGTGAGGCCGCTTATAATACTGCGGCCGGGCTTAGGAAAACCCTGGAGGGTGTTGTTTGAAAGCGGTGGGATTGCAGGCGCGGTCCGCTGGCTGGATCAACGAAAAGAAGCTGTCGCGGGTTCTGCTCCTCGCTGGAGCGATCCTGCTGGCGGCGCTCGTCGCGGGCCTTTTCGGTTTTCTGTTCGTGCAGGACGTCCTGGCCTTCGGCAGGTTTCCGGCGGGAGTCAAGGTCGTAGGGGTGAGCGTGGCCGGCCTCAACCAGACCGAGGCGATCACCAGGGTCAAGTCCGAGCTCGCCTCCGTCGCCAGCCGTCCCCTAACGCTCAAGATCGACGAGGAGAAGTACGAGATCCCCCCAGAGGAAATCGGCCTCATGCTCGACTACGAGAAGATGGTCCGGGAAGCGTACAGGAAAGCCTGGAGCGTCAACATATTCGAGCGCATGGGGCGCCGCTTCATCAACAGGCCCGGGGACGTAACGGTTTCCCTGATCGCGAGCAACGACGGCAACCGCGTGCAGAGTTACCTTGACAACATCATCAACTCCATAAACAGGCACCCGCGCGACGCCTACGTCGATCCCAGCTCGGGCAGGGCGGTTATCGTCAAGGCCCGGGACGGGCGGAACTGCCTGATGGACCGGCTTCGGAAAGACACCGACGCCGCCCTCGCGACCCCCGGCCGCGTCGTAAACGTAAAGGTCGGGCGAACCCCGGCGGCCGTCACGGACGCCATTTTCGGAAAGCTCATAATAATCAATATCGCGGAGCATAAGCTCTCACTCTTCAACAGGGAGCAAGTTCTGGCCGAGTTCCCCGTCGCCTGCGGCTCGCCATCTTACCCGACACCGGCCGGCGCCTGGAAGATAGTGGCGAAGCAGCGCAACCCGTCCTGGTCGAATCCCGGTTCCGCTTGGGCGAAGGGCATGCCCGCCCACATCGGCCCCGGGCCCGGCAACCCCCTGGGCACCAGGGCGATGCCACTGAACGCCTCCGGCGTGCTCATACACGGTACGCCGTCCTCGTGGTCGATAGGGTCGAACGTCTCGCACGGGTGCATACGGATGTACATGAGAGACGTCGAGCAGCTCTTCGAGATGGTCGAGGCTGGGACGCCCGTTTATATAATCAAGGCCGCCGGCAACCCCGGTTACGACGTCACGAGGAAGCCCAACTGGAACTAGGCGACCGGCCGTCGAAGAGGGCCCCGGGCGGCGACGCCCGCCAGGCGGGTTCGGGAAAAGGGCGCCGGCTCAGGAGGCGGGTTCCTCTTCCAGTTTCTCGTCCCAGAGCTTGATGGTATCGGTCCCCTCGCTTCGCGCGGCGTCGAGAGCGCGGTACGCCTTCTCCAGGAGCTCCTGCGAAGAACCCTTCACGCTGGGAAAGTTCGATATGCCCGCGCTGAGAGTCAGGCTTGCCGAAGCGCCGTCCTCGGGAAGGGGGAAGGGGTAAGTAGCAACCTCGGAGCGCAGCCTGTCGGCGACCCGCAGCGCGCCCAGCCTGTTGGTCTCGGGGAGTATCACCGCGAACTCGTCACCGCCGGTGCGGGCGATGAAATCGACATCCCTCGTCCCCTTCAGCATGATGGTGGCGATGTCCGATAGCGCGAGGTTCCCGAGCATCTGGCCGCAGGCGCCGTTGTACCCGGAGAGGTCGTCGATGTCGAATACGCATAGCGAGAGGTTGAGGGTGTAACGCTTGGCGCGCTGGAGCTCGTGCTCGAGCCTCCTGTCGAACTGGCGGCGGTTGTGCAATCCCGTCAGGGGGTCCGTCGTGAGGTTCTCGCCGAGCTTCTCGCCGAGGTCGTCCACCTCCAGCAGGGTGGCGACGTAGTACGCGAACAACGAAAGCGGCGCCAGGTCCTCGCGGTCGAACGCCCCGGCCGAATCGGACCAGAGAACGAGCACGCCGCGTGACGTGTTGCCGGGCTTCACGGCCAGGCACGCAGCCGAGGCGGCCCTGATGCCCGGCAGCAGCTCGCCTTCCTCACCGGTCAGGTCTAGGATTTCGTGCTTGTCGCGCGTGAAGCAACGCCCCACCGGTCCGCTCCTGTCGATCTTGATCGAGGTGTCACAGGGGAGGTCCAGGCCCCGCTGAGCCGCGAGCGAGAGCGTTCCTTCGCCCCGTGAGCCCACGAGGATTACGCCGCCCGAAGCTTGCCAGAGCATCGTTGCCTCTGTGAGGCAGGCCGCCAGCTTGACCGCCGTGGATGAGCTCCTGGACGTCGGGAAGTAATCCTCGAGCAGCTTCCTGTACCGGGAAACGAAACCGCGCGGCGCGCCGGTGGTATTCGCGGGCTTGAGAGCGGTCAACCTCGTGAATACCTCGCGGCTCATTACCGACAGGCCGTAAGATGCCGCGCCTTCCACCACGTCCCGGGGGGGCAGGCCCCGCCCGAGGTAGACGGCGACGGTTCCCGGAAGAAGGCGCGATACGGAAGCCAGGTCGTCCACGCGCTCGACGCCCCGGGCTTGTGCCCAAGAGGCCGGCGGCCCGCCGGCCCCGGTTACGATGGACGTAATCGAGAAAGCGGGGGAAGCGGCCATTGACTCCAGGAGTGCCAGGTCTTCTTCGGCGGGTTCTATGATTATGGCTTCGAAAGGTTCATCCAAGTGGACCTCGATCGTTATCGGGCGATCTCGTTGCAGGTCAATAGTACTTTGCATCCGAAATATGGGTCAAACCCGCGTGCTCGATGAGTGTCCGGCATCATCCCGCCCGCCGCGCGCGCTCGGGGACGGTTGAGCAGCCGCCGGTCGTTCTCGAGGGGGGCGCCGGGGGCGGTATTGGCCGCCGAGGGAGGCCGGTTCGCGATGATTCCTGATGCCCGGGGCGATAACGGGGCAATCGTACTTGACGCGGCCCCTTGAATTTTATAGATTCATCTCGCCCTCAAGAGGTTTAAAGGAAAACGGGTCGGCTCGTCCGGTACGGACCCTGAAAGTCCCTTGGGGGCACCCTTATTTTTGGAGGCTGCCGGATGGTATTCGTCGGTAAACTTGCCTGCCTGGTGCTTTTTCCCGGTGTCGTGTTTATAACGGCGGCGGGCTATGCGGCCCTCGCCGTGACGTCCGGGATTGGTGCCGCCGTGGCGCCGGGCGGCCGGTCGGGCTCGAGCCGGAACCTTGCCACGACCCTCGGGCACGCGCGATCCGAGTGCATCGCCACCGGCGGCTCGCTGCACGCCGCGATGTGGATATCACCGGTCTTCAAGCTTCTGGCCCTGGGCTGGGTGTCATGCGTCGTATGCGGCTTCCTGCCAGGCGACGTGGTCCTGGTCTTCGCGCTGATGCTCGCCGCCGCCGGATCCGACGTCCTGTTCGCGTACGTCTCAGAGAACCCGAGGGTCCGTCAGTCGGCGTGGCCCGAGGCGGCGTCGCTCCTGGCCTGGGCGGTGCCCATGGCGCTCGTAACGGCGTGCGTGGGCCTCCTCACGCACCAGGCCGAGATCAAGGGAGTCATCTCCTGGCAGACGGCGAACGGTACGCCGCTTGCCTCGGGGGCTCCCACCGCGATCGCCGGAGCGTGGCTCGCGCTCCTGGCGGCGATCGCCGCCACCGGGGCCGTCGCCAGGCTCAGGCCCCTCGGCAGGAGCTGCATGGAGGGAACGGGCGCCATTCTCGACGACGTCTCCGGACCTCCCCTTGCCTTCTTCCTCGCCGGCAACCAGGCGATGCTCTTCGTGGCGACGCTCGTGCTGGTGGCGTTTTTCTTCGCCGGGCCCGCGTCCAACTGGTACCAGGTGGTCTTCTGGGCGCTCAAGGTGATTGGCGTCCTGGTGCTGCTGGGCCTCCTGGACGTGCTCGCGCCGCGAATGCGGTCGGGGCGCGCGCTTCTATGGTGAGCGGGAGCGGCCGGAGTCCTGGGGTTGGCGGCCCTCGTTCTCATATGGACGGGAGCGCGGACATGAGCGTGCCGGTGCCGCCCTGGAAAAGAAACCTCGTGGTCTTTCACCTGCG
>CAZAIS010000044.1:0-11167 GCA_964485255.1 uncultured Acidimicrobiales bacterium
AGTGGTTGGTGCTGAAGCCGACCGCCTCGGCGCCGGAGCGCCGCAGGGCGGCCAGGAAATCCACCTGGGGGGAAGAGCTCAAGTTGGGATCGAACACCTCGCTCGAGATGCCCGCTTCGTCCAGCGCGCGCTTCAACCGGTATAGACCGAGTGGCGGGTGCAGGTAATCCCTGCTCTCACGGCCTTTTCCCCAGGCCGCGACCAGGAGTATCCTCCCGGCAGGCTTCCATGCTGCTTTGCCGGCGCTATTCATCAGTTCACCTGCGTCAATCGGACCGCGCGGCCCGCGTCCGCCCGGGCTCAGGCCCCCTTCTCGAAGACCATCAGCCTGTGCCAGCTCCGCCTTGTTCCCCACCTCGTCCGCGCCAGGGGCGGATCGAGGGCGTCGCCCAGGCGGACGGCGCCGGAGAACAACACTCGCTCGAGCCGGCCCTCGCGGGCCGTATGCATCATATTGTACTTGAACGGGAGCAGGTCCACTCCCTTCTCGAGGACGAGCCGCGCTCCGGCGGAGTCCGCCAGGGAAACGTACTCGTCCCTGGAGCGCGGATAGAAGTAAGTCCTGGAGGGTATCTTTACCAGGCTTTCAAGGGTGGGCGCGACCTCGAGGATTGCCGCGCGACCGCGCACTTTCACGGCGGCGATAATGCCCCTGACGCTGTTCTCCCAGTCCTCGGTCTCGCGGACGTGCTGGAGCACGGTGACGCAAACGGCCAGGTCGTAGGCCGGGGGCTCCTCTAGCTCGTGGAGTGGCATATGCTTGAACGTGACCCTGCCGGACACCCCCGCCTCGCCGGCCTTCTTTGCGGCGACCTCGAGCATCTCCTCGGAGATGTCCACGCCGGTGACGAGCGCCCCGCGCCCCGCGAACATGATCGTCCACCGGCCGACGCCGCATCCGGCGTCGAGGATTCTCATGCCCCTGGCGATCTCCAGGTGGGAGAGTAAAGCCACTCGCTGGACCCTGTCTATGTGGTCGTTGTAGATGTCCGGCATGCCGTAGCTGCAGACGGCCTTGAACCCGCGGCCCTTCCCGCCGAACTCTTTCGCCCTGCCGTCCCAGTACTTCTCGTGTTTTTTCAGGCTCTCATTTCTTTTTTGGTTCATAAGGATCTCTTATAACCTTCCGCTTGATCAACAACCAGGTAACGTAATTAAGATAGCCAATCGTTATCGGAATGAACACCTGGTACATCATGAACACCGGATAAAAAAGAACCACGGGAAAATCTCGTCCGTCCAGCGTGACCGAGCCCACGAAAGCGTCGAGCGCGAGAAACTGGTAGAAGACCAGGACGAAAACGATGAGATATACCGGGAGCACCTGGAACCGCGCGACGCCGGGCCCGGTCCAGCCGAATGCGTAGCCGAACAGGGACAGCAGCACGGTGAACATGGCCGCCACCCTGAAGGGGTGGAAGAAAACTGTCAGCCCGAGGTTATAAAGGTAGAACTGGTACCTCAGGAAAGGGTCCCTGCACTTCCTGATCTTCAGCACAGAGGCGAGCGCGACCTTGGCGAGCCCGAAGTACCAACCCATCCTCTGCATGGTGAACCGGTAGAGGGTCTCGGGAACGTCCGTTCTTACGAGCACCCTGCCGTCGAAGTACGTCCTCCAGCCGTGAGCCATTATCATCAGCGACGTCTCGAAGTCCTCCGCGTACACGCTCCTGCTGCTGGCCTGGAGCGCCCCGGCGAGCGCCTCGCGGTTGTAGATGCCGAAGGCGCCGGACATGAAGACGTAGTTGTGAGGGATGTCCCTTCCGCAGTACATGGATAGCTCGTACTCAATCGCCTGGCACTGGAAGATAAGGCTCCTGGGGTGCTTCCCGGGTCGCTCCGGGAGCACGTTCACGGCCGCCCCGCCCGCCCCGCTCCTCTGGAAATCGTAAAGGGCGCGTTCCACGGTAAGCCGGTCGGGCAGCATGACGTCCGGATCCATCACCAGGACCGTCTCCACCTCCGGCGGCAGGTGCTCCACGGCGCAGAGGACGGCCCCCGGCTTGTTCGTGTTTACGGGGTTCCGGATTATCTCCACGCCCGATGCCTTTATGACCTCGTAGGTGTCGTCCGGCGAGGCGTCGTCTATCAGGAACAGCTTGTCCCTGAACGGGGCCAGGTTCTCCTGTATCCGCTCCCACTCGGAGGCGATGTTGTATACCGACGCCACGACCCTGTACGGCTTCAGCTCGAAGCCGGTCATCAGGTCGCTCTCCCGCTCCCTGGCCACGACCTCCATGTACGGCTTCATTCCGCGGGGCACGTCGCCCGCCTCCTGACGCATCTTGAGCTGCCTGCGCAGCCTCTTTATCTCCACGAAATAGCGCAGGACGCGGTCGCCGCCGTCGACGGCGATGACGGTAACGGGAAGGGCGATGACCACCGTGAGGAAAGGGCTGCGGCGCCCGGTGGCGAGCCCTACGATCATGAGGGTTACGATCACCAGCACGAAGATGGTGAACAGCGAAGATACTATGAAGCGCTTCCTGTTAAACATGCGCCCGAGCCGTCACGTCGCCTCACCGCCCGATGTCGCCCCGGACGATTCTACCAGAACGGGCGCGGGGAGCAGTGCCCGGGCGGCGCATGAAAAAAGCCGGGCCGTCGGCCCGGCAAGACCGGTACGCGTCGTTTCAGGCGACGGTTCGCTTCCCCCGGACCGGCGCGTACCTCAACGCCAGGTTCGCTATCGCGATGAGGAGACAGGCGATACCGGCGAAGACCGCGAGATACTTGACGGCTACGAAGCAGACGGCGATGACGGAGGCGGCGATGACAGCCGTCAGGGCTACATCCAAAACCCTTCGGACAACCCTTTTCCTGCTTTCTTCTGCGGACACTCTTCGCCCTCCGAAACTCGCCTACTCTGAATAAGTCGGCGGTTCCGCCCGGGGGCCGGACGCGAGATCGGGTTACCGTGCTTAACCGAAACCGGTGATTCTCCTGTCCCCCGTTAGTATTACCGGGGCATCACCCGGCCCTGGCCGCGGGGGCGCGGTCCGGCCTCGCGCGGGCGTGGATCGGTACCATGGGGCGCTTGAGCGGAAAGATCGCTCGGGGGGCGCAAGGCGGCCTGTCTTTCCGCCTGGTTCCCGCTCGTCCGCCCGCGCGCGTTGCGTGAAGCACGCGGCGTATCGACCGAAAAGGATGGAGTGCCGTTCGGGAAATGATAAGATGTCCGTGCCGGTAACTTAAAATGCCTGTCCGTACGCATCGCCTGCGGCGGCCCGGAGCGGTGCTAGGTCGTTGAAAGGAGAGGCTACATGGAAAACATCTACTCCGAGAAGCCCTGGCTCCAGAGCTACGACAAGAACGTACCCGCGGCCCTGGACTACGGTGACATCAGGACCTTCGCCGACGAGTTCCGGGAAGTTGTGCGAAAATACCCCGACAAGACGGCAATCATCTACCTGGGCAAGGAGTTCACGTTCCGGCAGCTCGACGAGCTTTCCAACCGGCTTGCCGCTTACCTTGTCGAGTGCGGGCTCGAGCCAGACGACGTGGTGGGCCTGCACATGCCCAACATTCCCGCCAACTACATAAGCATCATCGCGGTGCAGAAGGCGGGCTGCGTCTCGACCGGGCTGAGCCCCCTGCTGACCCCCCCGGAGATGGCCCACCAGCTCAACGACTCTAAGGTCAAGGCCGTTATCAGCGTCGACATTCTCTTCGAGAAGATCGCGGAAGTGGCCCATGAGACTGACTTCTCCACCGCGATAGTCACTGAAATCGGCGATTTCCTGGGCGTCAAGAAATTTCTCGGGAAGCTCCTCAAGAAGATCCCCACGGGCGAGGTGACCCCGCTGGCGGGAAAGAAGGTCGTCCGCTTCACGGACGCGCTCAAGGGAATGCCGGGCGGCCCCGTGCGCGTCGAACGCGGCCTCGACGACCTGATATTCATCATGTATACCGGCGGCACGACGGGGCTTGCCAAGGGCGCCATGCTCACCCAGCGGAGCTACATGTCAAACCGCCTCCAGGTGGTGACCTACCTGGACCTGAAGCCGGAACTGGTCGCGCTCAGCGCGTTCCCGCTCTTTCACATCGCCGGTCTCGCCATGGGGGGGTTCTGCCTGACCCTGGGGGCAAGCCAGATCTGCGTCCCGAACCCGCGCGACACGCACTTCCTCATCGAGGCCATGGACAGGTACAGGCCGGGCGCGGTAATCAACGTGCCGACCGTGTTCTTCGAGCTGATGAAGCAGCCCGGGTTCAAGCAACTGAACCTCGACAACCTCAAGTTCTGCCTGAGCGCCGCCGCCCCGTTCCCTCCCGAGAACATCGCCGAGCTCGAGAGCATCATCGGCCCCAACTTCATCGAGCTGTACGGCATGACCGAGACTTCGCCGGTCACGTGCTGCAACCCGCGCTACGGGCCGAAGAAGGCCTCCTCGGTGGGGATGCCCGTGCCCGACACGGAGTTCAGGCTGGTGGATCCCGAGACGGGGCAGCCGGTTCCCGCCGGGGAGCCCGGGGAGATAGCCGTGCGCGGGCCTCAGCTCATGCGCGGCTATTTCGAGCAGCCGGAGGAGACGGCGAACGCGATACGCGACGGCTGGATGTTCACCGGCGACGTGGCCAGGATGGACGAGGACGGCTACTTCTACCTCGTCGACCGCGTAAAGGACATGGTCAACATCTCCGGCTTCAAGGTCTTTACGCGCGAGCTCGATGACGTGCTTGCGAAGCACCCGGACATCGACATCGCGGCTACCATTGGGATAGACGACCCGAAGAGGCCCGGGTCCGAGCGCGTCGCCGCGGCGATAGTGCTGAAGCCGGGGATCGAGGAGGGCGAAGAGGAGAAGGAGAAGATACTCGCGTTCCTGCGGGAGAGCGTCGCCCCTTACAAGATGCCCCGGCACATCGAGTTCATGAAGGAGCTGCCCACCAGCGGAGTGGGTAAAGTCCTGAAGCGTGAGCTCAGGGAGATGATGGGCGCGTAGGGGGTGCGCACGGGCCGTAGCGCCCGGCCCGCTCTTCCGCCTCCCGAGCGCTCAACCCCACCGCGGGATCGACCTCCAGCCGGCGGGCGCACTCTTCCGCGCTCAGGGAATGCCATCGGGCGGCTTGTGTTTCACCGGGAACGGCCGGGCGGACTTCGTCGGTCTTTCTCAAGGCGTAACCTCTCAGGTGCCGGACCGGCGGCGCTCGATGGATTCATACAACGGTTCGCCGGTATACCCGAGCCCGTTCGACATGAAATCGAAGAACGAGCGAAGCCAGCGCCTTATTTCATCCTCGTTCAGTTCGGCCGGGTCCACGAACTCCTGGGCGGCGGACAGGCTCATTACGTACACGGCCGCCTTCTCCGGGTCGCGGGTCGTGAAAACCCCTTCGGCCACCCCCTGCTCGACGATGGAGATGAAGTACGGCTGCAACCTCTTCATCACCTCCCGGGCTATGCGGTCGTGTAACGCGCGCTCGGCGGGGGTGTGTATTCTCTCCAGGAGCTGCCTCTCCGGCGCGTCCACCACAAGGAAAGACAGGAAGAGTTCCTCGATCTTTTCGACGGCCGTCAGGTCGTCCCGCCTGACGATCGCCTCGATGGCGAACATACTCTCTTCCGCGTACCGCCGGGCGATCTCCTGGAATACTTCCTCCTTGGACTTGAAGTACCAGTAGAAGGTGCCCTGGGCTACGTTCAGGCTCCTTACGATGTCGCTGACCGAGGTGCCTTCATAGCCTTTCTCGGCGAACAGGGACAGGGCCGCGTCGAGAATCTCCTCGCGCCTTTCCTCCCGTCCCTTGGCAACCCTGGCGGACATTGCTCTTGTTTCCTTTCGCGTGCGATCGCTACGGTTATGTTACTCCATAACCCGCAGCGTCGACGGCACGTCCGTGCGAAGGAGCTTGCGTCCGGTGAACAGAGGAGCGATTCCTACCGCGAGCACGCCGAAGAAAAGGATGATGAGAACCGTGGCCGGCCTTACCGTGGTCAGTATCTCCATGTCCGGGAAGGTCGAAGCCGTGCGGGCTATCAGGAGGTGAAGGGCCAGTATTCCGAGCCCGATGCCTATCAGTGTGCCCAGGACGCCCAGGACGATTCCCTCCAGGACCGACATCCGCAGAAGCGTCCTCACCCGGACACCGAAGGCCATCATCGTCGCGTTCTCCCTGGCGCGCTCGTCGGTGCCGATGCTGGCGGCGATGAAGGCGATCAGTAGCGCCAGGAAGAGCGCGAAGGCGTCCACGACCCGGAACACCCCGGAGAACCTCGATATCTGTTCCCGCGTCGTATCGACCGCGGAAGCCGGCTCCTGGACCGCGGCCACGCCGGCAAGGCCGAAGAGTCCCCTCTTCAGGTCCAGTACGCCGCCGTCGTCGGCCGGCACTACCTCGAGCTCGTTGGTATAGCCCTCGAGCCCGAACACGCCGGCGTTCGCGATATCCGTGTAGGCAAGGAAACGCATCGGGTTCGAGTGTTCACCGCTGAGGCGCATCCGGGTGGTCCGGACGCTCATGGCCGAGGCCCCGGTGCGAAACGGGTGCTTTACCTCCAGGGTTTCTCCGGGGGAAAGGCCCAGGTCGCGGGCCGCCTTGCTCGAGAGGACGATTCCGGGCAGGTCACCCGGGTCCACGGGGGAGGTCACCGTCGGGTGCCATATCGGGCTCTCGAGGTCCAGCGCCTGGAGCCTGACCTTCAGTTCCTCTTTTCCCTTCGAGACAATCGCGCCCAGGGCCAGGTCCTGCTCGAGTTCCCCGGAGGAAGGGAGGTCCCGCACCTGTCGCACCAGGGGCGAGTCCAGGGGCTGGAAGCCCGCCAGCGTCACCACCAGCCGGTCCGCGGCCCCTGTTTTCACCTCGGAGGAAACGCGCGCCATGGTCTCGTTGAGCGAGTCGAGCATCCCGGTCATGGCCACGAGTGTCACGATCGCCACCCCTATGCCGATCGCCGTGAGTACCGTACGCCTGGGGGCGCGCAGCAGGTTGCGCAGGGGTATCTGGACCAGGCTTTTCCCCGGCAGCCTCAGGCGCTTCATGAACGGCGCCAGACCTCCGCCCCTTGCCGCGAGGTGGCCGGTTCGTATCGCTTCAATCGGCTCGACGCGCACCGCGCGCCAGACGGGCCACACCGAAGCGGCGAAGGGGATGACGAACCCTATCGCCGCGGCGGCCAGGAACGGCCCCGCCTCGAGGGGGGTGACCCACACCGGGAGGGGGAACTGGCCCTCGAGCATGGTGCGCAACAACCACACGAACAGGTAGCCCATGCCGGCGCCGAACACTATTCCCAGGGTCGCGATCCACACGGCGCCGAGGAGGGGGCGGAGCGCAATCGTTGCGCGCGGGACGCCCAGTGCCATGTCGATTCCTATTTCACGACGCTCGGCTTCCACGATCCGGCTCGTCAGCGTGAACGCCGCGAAAGCGGCGGCTATCAGGACCAGGAACGCGATGGCCATCGTGGTGCCCCGGTCGCTATCCAGGTCCTCGTACATCATGTTGTAGGCCGGGTCGTCCTCGATGGTACCGACATCTATGCTGAGGCCGGGCAGCGCCGCTTTCATGGCTTCTTCAACCTCGCGTGCCGCCTCTTTCCTGTCGGCTCCCGGCCGCACCCTTACCACCAGGTCGTTGACACGTCCCGCCTGCCCCGCGAGTTGCTGGGCCTCGGGAAGCGGCACGAACAGGACGGCGAAATCCCCCTGGGACATGAAGTCTCCCTGTCCTGACGTCACGACAAAGTATTCGGGTGACAGCCCGACGCCCGAGTATCGCAAGGGCACGTCTCCGGCCAGCTTCAATACGCCCTCGTCGGGAAGGTCGCGCTCATCGGCGAAATGCTTCTCCAGGACCGCCTCGGCACCCCTCTTGAAGGCGCTGCCGGCCGTCACCTTCACGCCGTCCACCCGCGGCCCTCCGCCACCGACCGCTACGCCCACGAGCCTGCCCGGCACGAGCGCGATGCCCCCGGGTGAATCGGCCTCGACCTGGGTGGGCACGACCAGGCGTTCCTCGGACGCCTCGACGAGCTCCGGGTCCCTCATCCGAGAGAGCGCTCCCGCGAGGTCCCCTTCCGGAACGTAGCTGTCCGCCGGAAGCTCGACACGTACGTCGTGAGCCCGCAGCGAAGCGTAGCTCTCGTCGTATGACGCGCGCCTCCAGGACAGCATGCTCGACATCCCCGCGTACACGCCCGTCCCGATGGCGATGACCAGCGCTATTACCGCGACCTGTACCCAGCGCCCCCGGAGATCGCGGAGCGACCAGCGGGCCCAGAACAATGCATGGCGCAACTTCCTCACCTACCAGTGCAGGTCCGTTATCTCGGCCCGGCCGCCTGAAGGTGGCCCGTCCGAGACTATCCTGCCGCTCGAGAGCTCCACCACGCGGTCGGCGGCGCGGGATATCTCCCGGTTGTGTGTTACCACGAGCACCGTCTTGCCCGCCTCCGCCTGCGCCCTCAGCAGCTCCAGGATCGTGACGCCGGTCTGGAAATCCAGTTCGCCCGTCGGCTCGTCGGCAAGCAGCACGGGGTTCCCCGTCGCGAGCGCTCGGGCAATCGCGACCCTCTGCTGTTCACCGCCGGACAGCTCGTGGGGGAAGTGGTCCGCCCTTTCCTCGAGCCCTACCTCGTCCAGGACGCGGAGGGCCAGGTCGCGGTCCCTGCCGCCGGTCACGTCAACCGCGAACTGTACGTTCTCGAGCGCGGTGAGCCCCGGAAAAATATTGAAGGACTGGAAGATGAAGGCCACCGAGCGCCTGCGGAACGCGAAGAGCTCCTTTCGCCGGGCGCCGGTCACGCGCGAGCCGGCAACTACGACCTCGCCGCTCGTGGGGGTGTCCAGGGCGCCGATCATATTGAGCAGAGTCGTCTTGCCGCTCCCTGAAGGACCGAGCACGACCAGGAACTCGCCGCGGTTGACCTCCAGGCTGACGTCGTCGAGCGCTCTTACGCTGACCCCGTCCATGTCGTACCTCTTCGATACGCGCTCCAGGAGCACCATCACGCCATCGCCCGGGTCTTTCGCGGCGGCTTCCGTCTCGCGTCCCTTCGTTTCGGGTGCTGTCGTGTCCATGCGGTCTCACCTCGCTCGCGGGTTTGCATTGCCTATTCAGCGGCGCGCGGGCCTCTCCACTCGCATTCAAACGCTAATGACTGACTGTCAGTCAATTTTAATGAGGAGTGTTGTCGGAGTCAACTCCTTTCCCGTGAAAGCTCTTCGGGCCATGCTTGCGTGAAGCGATCGCGGGCTGTTTCGGGGGCGCATTGCGCGCGGTCTCTCTGGATTCCCGCCGCGGGCCGCTAGCTGCTTTCAAGCGCGCGATCCTGTAACCGGTCCAGGCCCCGCCGTAACGCTGTTTTCTCGCGCGCTTGTTTCGCGCGGCACCATAGCCGGGAGCATCAGCCTCGCCGTACCGCCGATTTCACGCGGGCGGTTGGTGCGCGGTCCGGTCGTTCCGGGCCGGCACTCAAGAAACAGGACCTGTTCCGAGAATAACCCCGGTCAATCAACTGCCTCGGCTATTCTCATGCCCGGTGGTGACACTCCGCTGTCACGCGTTACCGAACCCGAAAAGTCAAGGAGTGGATGTGGGAGTGGAGTCCTTCGAGGGCTCTTCGACCGGGCCGAGGTTGTTGCTCTTCTTGATCTTGTCGGCCTCGGTCCAGTTCGCGAAGGCCTTGACCGCGTCCACGGCCGCGGTCACGTTTTCCTTGGCCCAATCGATCGTGGTGTCTTTCACGGATTTCGCGTTGCCGGGATCGCCGAGCCGGGCGACCAGGTCCTTGACGGCCTCGAGCACGGCGGTGGTGTTCTTGATGGCGCTGATGCGCTTTTCTGCGTATTTCTTGTAGGCCTCGACGCCCTTGAGATCCTCTATCTTCTCGTATTCGGCTATCGCCTTCTTGCCGCTCGCGATGATGTCGTCGATCTGCTTCACGGCCGCGTCCGTAACGGTCTTCTTGTCGATGGTGCCGGTATCGCTCACCTGTATGCCCAGCTCGGCGAGCAGCGAGGCTACGTCGAACACCTCTTCATCGGTGAGCTTGTACATCCGCGCCGAGAGCTCGTCAGCCTTCTCCATGTACTCTTTCGCCTGGGCCGTATCCTCCCCGCAGCCCGCCAAGGCGATCATCCCGAGGCACATCAACGACGCCAGAATCACGATCAGCACTTTCTTCATAACGACCGCTCCTTTCGGGACAGGCGCCGAAGGCCCGTCGTTCCCGGCCCGCCGCATGTCAGGGTACTGGATAAGCATTCCCTTTCTACCACTATGAAGCGCTCCCATTCAAGGCGACGCGCCGGTTGAGGAAAGGCGCCGCCGTCTTCTCCCGCGCCATTCTTCCAGCGAACGCACGCCGGGCCCGGGAATCAACATGAGCGCGGTGTCAGCTTGAGCAGCGACCTCTCAGTACCTCGCGACGTGGTGCTCCACCACGCCGAAGTAGTCGTCTATCAGGTGTTCCGCGCCGCGCGAGTCCGTGGCGGTCCCGTTGAAGTTGCCGTAGGGCTGGTGGAAGTCGGACATGACGACAAGGGCGTTCACCTTGCCGCGCCTCTCGCCGAGGGCCTTGAAGTCCACCCTGCATCTCCCGGCGGCCGTCTCGATGTGCCAAGGCTCGAGCAGGTCCGTCTCGTCCATCTCGAAGCGGGGCAGGCCCAAAAACGAGATGTCCCCGTCCACCCAGAGGCAGTTGTCGTTGATCTCCTCGGCCCTGAGGTTGATACCCTCCCCCAGGTTCAGTGCAACAAGGCGTCCGTCCTTGTCGTGCCCCGCGCACGTACCCCAGTTCCAGAAGGACCTATAGGGGAAGAAGGCCTTCGAGATGTCCATTATGGCGATGCCCTCGCCCGGTCCCACCGAGCATGTCTTTGCTCCGACAACCACCTCGGCCTCCGCCGGGCAGGCGACCTTGTGCGTGTAGGCCGGCCGCTCTCCCTTGAGGAGCGACACCAGCTCGAGCGGCTGCGTCCTGGAGAGGTCCTCGACCACGCGGACCTCCGCGCTCACGGCGGGCGCGCCGGACGAGGCCTCGATTCTGACGGTCGCCCTGTGATAACCGTCGGCGAGCCTGTTCTCGATCCTGATCTCGTACCCCTTCGAGCGGAAGCAGCACTCGCCGTGCCACAGCTCGTCCGGGACCTTCGCGGTTCCAGGAGCGGCCAGCCTTTCGTGCTCCACGACCTCGCCGCTCCTCCGGTCCAGGAAGTAGCAG
>CAZAIS010000045.1:0-10961 GCA_964485255.1 uncultured Acidimicrobiales bacterium
GATCCCGGCGAGCGCTTCACCACGCGGGTGCCGGGCGCCGTCCTCCTCCAGGTGTCCCTCGAGACGCCCCGCCATCGCCGATATCTCCTCGGCGAGCACCTCGCGCAGGTCCCGGCCGGCCGAGCCTATCTCGCCCGCCGTCGCCGGCAGGGGGCAGCCCGAGGCCGGGTTGTCCCTGTGCGTCCTGGAAAGGTAGGCGCGCGCGACGGCCGCGATCCAGTCGGCGCCCCGCCTGTCACCCGCCACGGTTGCGAGCAGGGCCATCGAGTCGCGCAGCGTAGTACGCAGCGTTTCCGCCATCAACTCCCGCTTGGACGGGAAGTGCGCGTAGAAACCGCCCACTGTCATGCCGGCCCCGCCCATCACGTCGGCCACGCTCGTGCCAGCGATCCCGTTCTCGCGGATGAGGCCTCCTGCCGAAGCGATTATCCGCTCGCGGCTCCTGCCCTTTTGCTCCGCCTTCGCGCCCACGGTATCAGCCCTTCATTCTGGCGGCCAGGAAATCCCCTGCGCTGGGGGGCGGGGCCGCGTCGCTTCTCAACACGAGTCTTACGGCGTCCTCGGCCCCGCATGTCGGCGTGCACACCCCGCACCCGATGCACACGTCCTCGTCCACGACCGCCGGTCCGTCACCGACCGTCACGGCGTTGACCGGGCAGCGCTCCTCGCAGAGGCCGCACGAGATGCACGCGCCCTCATCGACGCGCGCGACGTAGCTGGAGCGGGATACGGTATCGTAATCGTTGACGAGCTTCGCGCGGAAGAAGGCGCAGCAGCAGGAGCAGCAATTGCATATCGTATGGAGGCTTCCCTGCACGTTGTCGCAGACGTGAACCAGGCCGTCCCGGGTGGCCTGCCTGAGTATCGCGAGGGCCTCTTCCCTGTCGATCCTGCGTCCAATGCCCACGTCCACGATGTACCTTCCCATGCTCCCGAAGTGCATGCAGTTCTCGGTGTTCCTGCCGCAGCCTTTGTCCAGGTAAGCACCGATCTGCCGGCACGGGCAGTGGCCGACCGCCATGAACGAGGCCTCGTCCAGCCTCTTCTCCAGGGCGTCGTCGGGAAGCACTTCCGTTTCGTCCTCCAGTGACTCCCCGATCGGCACGACACGTATGAGCGGCAGGCCCCTCTCCATCTCGGGCCCGAAGTCCTCCATCAAGTACTTGTCCCAGAGAGGCGCCAGCCTGCGCTTGAACTCGGTGTCCTCGCCGGAGAGGAACGGGGCCTCGGAGAACCCGACCACGATCGGCAGCAACCTGTATATGCGGTCCCTTCCGGGTTTCTGCTCCGTGAGGACCGTGCCGCGGCGCGCCATTCTGTCGAGGATCTCCGCCAGCCTGTCCGCCTTCCCGGGGATCGCTTCCTTCCACTGCTCCAGGGTCCTGTTCTCGTATATTGTGAGCCGGACGGCGACTTCGGCCTCTTCCCCCGGATAGAGCATCTTGAGTATCTCGAGCAGTGTGGGCGACATCGGGACCCCCGCCACCGCCTTATCGAGGTGCTCGGCAAGCTTCACGTAGATATCGTCGGCCATCTCGACCCCCCGTTGTCCCAGGTTGATATTATGTGCGTAATATTATAGGTGTTATACATAGGAGTCAATGGGCCGCCGGCTGCGTTTTCCGGCTAAACGGGGGTGGGGGGACCGGTTGCCCGGCTTCATCGGAACGGGAAACCGTCCGCCCGCCTCCAACGGGACTCGAAGCCGGGCACGCGCTTCGGATGTCTCATCGCACGCCGGTTCCGCGTTCCCCGCCAGAATGCCGGGCGCGCGGCGGGCTCCCTGCCTTACTCGGCGTCGTAGAAGTGCAGGGGATCGAAGTCGTGGTTGAAGAGCCGGGCGAACGTGCTGAAGCCCGCGACGTCGACGAGGGCGACCAGCCAGCACGGCGCGCCCCGCCCCTCTTCCTCGTCGAAGTGATGGTACCAGGGGACCGGCACGGTCGCCGTGACGTCACGCTTCAGTGCGGCCCAGAATATCGCGGAGGACAGGTCCCAGGTGAAACCGCCCATCCCGCACGTGGCCAGGTAGCGCCTGTCGCGGCAGCACATCACCGCCCCGACCGCGAGCATCGCCGAGGCCAGGTACCTCACGCCGATCCTCCGGAGAAACACCCACTCGCCGCTCGAGCGGTACTCCGCCGCGAGCAGCCCCAGCGCGCTCAGCACAACCGCCCAGCCGAGGGCCGTCCAGGCGTCAAGGCCTTTCCTTCGAAGCCTCAGAAATCCGGGGACGAGCCCCAGGAGCAGCAGTCCGACACCGGCGGCGCCCAGCACCGCGACCGGGACCTCGCGCACCGCGGGAAACAGGTACGATATCTCCCCCGTCGGCATTATCAGGAGGTACTGCTTGGCCGTGAGGGTGTCCCCCAGCTTCTCGAGCTTCCCCATGGCCGGCTCTATCAGCGCCAGCCCCGCGACCGTGCATGCCGCGAACAACGGCGTGAACCTCCGCGCCGCGCCGCGTTCGTCTCCCCGACCCTCGCGTGACATCCGCCCTCCCCCGTTCGTCTCCGTCATGCGCGCCGGAGCGCCCGGCCCGCCACCATAGCCCCGCGGCCTGGCGGGGCCTTCTGCAGGGAGTCTATATCATCGGCGGCCGCGGGGCAGCCCTCAGGTGTGAATCTCGCGCAGTACGACCACGGTGTACTCGACGTCTCCGTCGGGGCCCGGGATGGGTGCGGCGAAGACCTCGAGGCGGGCTCGGGCGCCGTTGACGTCCATCTCCATGCCGGCGGCGCCTGACGATTCGCCCGGCAGGGCGCGCTCCACCGGGGCCCTCTCACCCGGCGGCGGCACCATCCCCCCGGGATGCGACCGGCACGTCGTGCTCATCCGCAGGAGCGCGGTCCCGTCCGGTACCTTGCCTCCGAAGAGGTCGCGGGTGACCTCGTTGACGTACACCGTCCGCCCCTGCGCGTCCAGCAGGAACACCGGGAAGGGCAGGTTGTCGAGCACTTGGCCGAGGAGTCTTTCGGCCTCCCTGGACCCGGTCACGTCCCGGTTGATCCCCAGGTAGCCGGTTACGTCTCCCCCGGGGCCGGTAAGACACCACGATGTTATCTCCACCAGGAGGGGCGTCCCGTCCTTCGCGTACTGGACCGTCTCGCAGCGCAGCTTTCCCGACTCCCTGAGCGTCCGGAAGAGCTCGTCGCACTCCGAGTTTCCCCCCGGCCGGCCCTGGTTGAGGACCTCATGCTGCCTTCGCCCGATGACCTCCTCGCGCGTGTAGCCGAACATGCGCTCGGCCCCCTTGTTCCAGGACGTGATCCGCATTCCCGCGTCGCAGGCGATGACCGCTTCGTTCACGCTCTCGAGAATGCTTTCCTGATGCGCGATCCTGGTCCGCGCCCGCCACCTGGAGGTGATGTCGCGCACCAGCGCCCACCTGCCGACTGGCTTTCCCTCCTCGTCGTTGACGGCCCAGATCTGGACGTCGGCGGGGAACTCCGTCCCGTCTTTTCTGACGTGGTTCAGCTCGTGGATATCCGTGTATCCCCTGTGGGCGAGCTCCCGCGAACAGGCTGCCTCCTCTATCCACAGGGACCCCGGGGCGGCGAGGTCCGAGAGCTTCATTCCCCGGAGCTCCCCCTCCTCGTACCCGTGCATCCTCACGTAGGCGGGATTCGCCTCGAGGATGTTGCCTTCCGTGTCCGTCCTGACAAACCCAGCCCGCAGGCTCTGGAACAGGTCCCGGTACAGGTGCTCGATCTCGGCCGCCTTCTTGAGCCGGGCGGCGGTAAGGGCTCCCTCCACGGCGCTCAGCAGCGACTCCTTGAGGCTCGGCGTCTTCTGCACGTAGTCGTTCACCCCGAGGCGGAAGGCCCTGGCGGCGACTTCCTCGCACCCCTGCCCCGTAACCATCACGACCGGGGGAGCGTCCCGCGCCGCCTTTATCTCCTCGAGCAGGGTAAGCCCGTCCCCGTCGGGGAGCGCGTAATCGAGGGTGACCAGGTCGAAGCCGTTCGAGCCGAGGGTCGCCCGGGCTTCCCCCAGGGACGCGACCCAGGTCGTAGTGGCCGCGAGGTTCCTGGACAGTATTCTTCCGAGTGAGCGGGCGATGTCGGGTTCGTCCTCTACGATGAGTATCCTTGGCGCTGACAGGTCCGGCATCTCTTAGTGTATCTCCCAACTAGAGCAGGCGAATCCTGACGGCCGCGGGAAGCGTCAACGTTTGCCGACCCGCCACCAGGTGATGATTCTTTTTTTCTATCAGCAGGCGTTTCCCTGCAAGAAATATTGCTGAAAACAATAAACCGGGCGATCGCGGTGCCGCCGGGAACGGACGTGCTCGGTGCAGCGCGTCGCGGGCTCGCCACCCGGTGGGCCGAAGGTGCGGTGTTCATACCACGTCGCGGGCTCGCCTCCCTGAGGGCCGAGGCAGGACACGCGGCCATGGTGCGGGAAATAGAGATACGAGCGCCCGTTCGGCGGCGGGGACCAGGTCCGCGGCGGTTTTACGGATGGCGCCCGCGCAACTTATGACCGGCGGCTGCCGGGGACGTAGCATATGAAGAAAAAACGACTGGAGCTGTCTTTTGGGTTCTGAGACTGTAGCGGCGGGCATGCCGGCTGCCGCTGCAGCCGCGCGCAGGCGCCGGTTCGCGCGCTCGAGGGCCTGGATCGCCTCGAGCTCCACGACGAGGGTGATGCTGGTGCTCGCGCTGGCTTTCCTGGTGCTGTGCCTGCTCGGGCTCGTCGGGTACTACTTCGGGCAGGACGCGAGCAGGTGGGGCAAGTTCCCCCCCGGCTCCAGGGTCGCGGGGGTGAGCGTGGCGGGCCTTGGCCAGTCCGACGCGTTCGACAAGGTCCGGCGGGAGCTCGAGAGCGTCGCCGAGAAGCCGGTCGCCCTCACCCTCGAGGAGGAGACCTTCTCCATCACCCCGGAGGAGCTTGGCCTCAGGCTGGACTACTCAAAGATGGTAGACAGGGCGTACGCACAGGCGTGGGCCCCCAACATATTCGAGCGGATGTTCCGCTCCTACACCAACAGGCCGAAGACCGTGAACGGCCTTCTCATAATCGAGTCCGACCCCGCGCTCGTGGACGGTTTCGTCAAGAACGTCACCGCCGCGATCAACCGTCCCCCGAGGAACGCCTACGTCGACGTTACCAGCGGGGCGCCGGTCATCGCCAAGGCTCAAAACGGGTACCAGGTGGCCGAGGAAACAATCAGGAACGAGGTCGGAGAGGCGCTGAACTCCAAGGGCCGGACCGTGCCGGTGGTTGCCTTGAAGACACCCGCGACCTTCACCGACGACATCTTCCAGAAGCTCATAATCATCAACCTTTCGGCGCACATGCTCACGCTCTACCAGCGCGAGACGCCGCTCGCTCAGTTCCGGATCGCCTGCGGGCAGGCCGCCTGGCCGACACCCGTGGGGCAGTGGCAGATAGTCGGCAAGCAGATGAACCCCACCTGGTACAACCCGCACTCATCGTGGTCCGCGTCGATGCCCGAGACGATCGGGCCCGGCTACAGCAACCCGCTCGGCATAAGGGCGATGCCCCTCAACGCGTCGGGTGTCCTCATACACGGGACGTCCAACAGCGGGAGCATAGGGACTTCAGCCTCCCACGGATGCATCAGGATGCTTATGAGTGACGTCGTGAAGCTGTTCGACATGGTCGAGGTGGGAACCCCGGTCTACATAATCCACTCCGCGGGGAACCCCGGGTTCGACGTAACGAGGACGCCTTCATGGAGGAAGATCACGACCCCCGCCCCGCCCAGCGCCTATACCGGGGGATGACCGGGGCGCCTTCGCCCGAGGCCGGGGGCGGCCGCCGGGCGGGCCGCCGGACCATTGGACCGCGCCGCGATCCGTCGCCGCCCGGGTATCTCGCGCGGCGGCCTGGTATCAGAGGCCGCTGGTCACCACGTACTTCTCGAACGCCTGCAACGCCTCGTCGAGGTTGCGCCTGGCAAAGCCGATCCGTACGTGATCGCTCCCGTAGTCGAACATCGATCCGGGCACCAGGAGCACCCCCGCCCGCTCGATGACGTCCCGGCAGAACTCCGACGCGTCGCGGCCGAGGAGCAGCCTGGGGAAGGCGACCGTGCCGGCGACAGGCCTGTTCCAGTACATCAGCGCCGGGTGTTTCTCGAAGAAGTAGTCGAGGCGCTCGATGTTCTTCCCGATGATCGCCATGTTGCGCTCGATTATGGCGTCCCTCGATCTCAGGGCTATCGTGGCCAGCACCTCGCTCGGCGCGCTCGAGCATATGCTCGTGTAGTCCTTGACCCGGCACAGGGCAGACATCAAGTCGGGGTCCCTCGTCGCCAGCCAGCCGATGCGGACTCCCGGCATCCCGAAGGCCTTCGACATGCCGTCCAGCGAAACCGCGCGCTCGTAGACGTCGCACGCGGCGGGGAGCCTGTCTGTGGGGTCGTGCTCGGTGAACCGGTACATCTCGTCGGAGAAAAGGACCGCGCCGGCCGCGCGGGCGATGTCCACGATCGCCCGGAAGTCCGCGGCGTCGGGCAGCCACCCGGTCGGGTTGTGGGGAAAGTTGACGACGATGAGCCTGGTGTCCGGGCGGACGCGGTCCTCGAGCCAGCGCGGGTCGAACCGCCAACCCTGCCGTTCGTCCGCGGGCCACCTCTCGACCTCGCACTCCAGGGAACGCGCAACCTCGTAGAGGGCCTGGTAGTCCGGGAAGGTGCTGATTACGTGGTCTCCCTTCTCGAGCAGGGCGTTCATGACCACGAATATGCCTTCGACGGGCGCGCACACCAGCACGTCGCCGGCGTTCGTCTCCGAGTACAGCGCCGCGATCTCATCGCGGAGGAACGGCGCCCCCCGGCTTTCGGTGTAGCCCAGTCCCAGCCCGTCCCAGAGCTCGCGGGTCTCCTCGTCCGCCATGTCCAGCAACTCCGCCTGGGAAAGCGCCTCGCAGTCGGAGGCGGCCATGTTGTACCGCACGCTGAACTCGTGCCGGCCGAAGTATCTTTCCAGCTTAAACTCATTCATCCCCATACCCCGATTCTACATGCAAAATAGGGGTCAGGCGTAAATATTGCACCGGCCTCTGCAGTATGCCGTGTGCCGGACCAGGCGTGATGAGTTTGCCGTAGAATGCAGGAAATAGTCAGGCCGATGCAATATTTACGCCTGACCCCTATTTTGCGAGGGAGAGCGAGATGACAATTTATGTATTTGACGGTTGCAGGCCGCGGATCGGGCAGGGCTCCTACGTTCACGATGCCGCGATCGTTATAGGCAACGTGAGAATCGGCAAAGGGTGCTTCATCGGGGCCGGGGCGGTCCTGCGCGGCGACTGGGGCGAAATCGTCGTCGGTGACGGAAGCAACATACAGGAGAACGCCGTCCTCCACGCCGGCCCCGAGTCGGTGACGTACCTGGCGCCAGACTCCCACATCGGGCACGGGGCCATCCTCCACGGCTGCCATATCGAGGAGCACGTGGTCGTCGGCATGGGTTCGATAATCAACGACGCGTCGCGCATAGGCGCCGGAAGCATCATCGGGGCCGGGGCGCTCGTTCCCCCTCGAACAGAGATACCACCGCGCAGCCTGGCCGTCGGAGTCCCGGCGAAGGTGATCAGGGAGGTCTCCCGGGCCCAGGAGGATTTCGCCTGGATGGGCACCCGCCTCTACCAGACGCTCCCGGCGCGCTACGCCGAGACTCTCGAGGAGGTCAGCATCGAGGAGTGCACCTGAGGCGGGTTGCCCGCCCCGTGTCGCCTCGCCGGCCTTGCCGGCCCGTGCCCGCCCTCGCCGTACCCGTATTGCCCTTGCCGACCGCCCCTGATAGAATCGCACCGCTGGAGGGGTTCCCGGGCGTTCCGGGAACCGGGATGCTGACGCCGCGCGTTTAATACCATCAACCCGTAGTACCCTCATGCGATCGTAATCGCGTGCGGATCAACGAAAGGTAGGATCGATGCGTAAGAATCCGTCCCGCCCGATCGCCGGCCGTTTCTCTCTGCTCGTGGCGTCAGCCGCCTGCATGGCGTTGACACTCGCGCTCGCCTCGCTCGTGTGCGCGGCCGCGACCTGGACGCCCCAGAAGGTGCCGGGGTACGCGTACGTTCCCGACGTTAGCGCCGCCAACGACCGCGTCGCTTTCGCCGTTTCCGTGTTCCACGACATTATCGGCACCACTGACGGCGGCACCTGGTCGAGCCAGTACGCTGAAGCCGGGGTCCGTTTCAACGCCGTCTCGGCGGTGAGCACCCGCGCCGCATGGGCGGTCGGATACGACTTCCACACATTGCGTGGACTCGTCATGAGGACCCATAACGGCAGCAGTTGGACGAAGACCCGTTTCACCCGTGACAGCGCGCTCAACGATATCTCCACCCCGAGCGCCGGCGTGGCCTGGATCGCGGCGAACCGGGGGTACGTCTACAGGACGATCGACGGCGGGTCGAACTACCAGCGCTTCAGGCCCGGTTCGGCGTCCGACGACTTCCACGGTATCGCCGGACTCTCCCCGAATGAAGCCTGGGCGGTAGGTGACGACGGCCTGATCTTCACGACCGCGGACGGCGGGGCGAGCTGGGTCAAGCGCCACGATGACGACCGGAACCTGAACGCCGTCACCGCATCGGGCGGCGCCGGGTGGGCGGTCGGCGACAACGGCCTGGTGCTGTTCACGACCGACGGT
Organism: uncultured Acidimicrobiales bacterium; assembly: GCA_964485255.1. Lineage (GTDB taxonomy): Bacteria > Actinomycetota > Geothermincolia > Fen-727 > Anoxymicrobiaceae > CAZEJS01. The sequence continues at coordinate 8,634 of CAZAIS010000045.1, forward strand.
GTAACCTGGACCCGCCAGGCCGCCGGGTTGACGAGCCGGTCCCTCAACGGAGTGTGCGCGGTCAACCGCAGCGTTGTGTGCGCGGTGGGCGACCACGGCACGGTCCTCTCGACGACAGACGGCGGGACCACCTGGACGGCGGGCTCGGTGGGATACGATTACGACCTGTTCGGCACCAGCGGCGCCGGGGCGGGCACGTTCTGGGCGTGCGGCAACGGCGAGCTGAATTCCAGCAGGGCGATGTACAGGACCGACAACTTCGTGGGACCGCCCAACATCACCGGCCTAGAGCCGCCTTCGGGCGACCACGACACCATCGTGACCGTGAGGGGCACCTCGTTCGGCACCTTCGGCGCGGGCTGCAACGTCACCTTCGACGGAGAGGACAGTGCCGCCATCGACTCCTGGACCGACACCAGGATCACATGCCACGGCCCAAACGGCGCGGGCGGCCTCACCGACGTGGTCGTGACCTGCCCGTACGGGACCTCAAACGCCGTCAAGTACGCCATATCCCCCACGATTACGACCTCTCCCGTCGCTGTCTTCCCGGGCGACGACTTCAATATCGGGGGCTGGAACTTCGGCGACGGGGGGGCCGGGTCGTCGGTCAGGTTCACGACCGCTTCGGGCACCCTGAACGCCGCCACGCACGACTGGGACGGCACCAGCGTTGGGGTGGTCGCGCCGGACGGCGCCTACGGCGACGTCACGGTCACCTTGAGCACACCGGGCGGCAACAGTTCCGTGGGCATGAAGATAGCCCCCAGGCAGACACTCTTGAACCCGACCTCCGGGACCGTCGGCACTGACGTCACCGTTCAGGGAGCGGGATTCGGACCGGAGCGGGGCGGCTCCCACGTCTCCTTCGACGGCGTGCAGGCGACCGGCTACAGTTCCTGGAGCGATCACGCGATCACCTGCAAGGTCCCCCCCGGCGCCTCGGGCGCGGCGCAGGTCGCGACGACCACCGCGGGTGGGACGTCCAACCTGCTTCCCTTCAACGTGACCCCGCACCTCGACTCGATCGATCCTCAGTCGGGGACCACGGGGACGGTCGTGACCCTGGAGGGCTCCGCTTTCGGCGACACGCAGGGCGCTTCGGTTGTCTCCTTCGGCGCGGTCGACGCCACGGAGTACACATCCTGGGCCGATGACAAGGTCGTGTGCAAGGTCCCCGCGGGGGTGGGCAGCGACGTGCTCGTCACACTGACGACGCCGGGCGGCACTTCGAACGGCCTCGAGTTCTCCAACAGGCCTCACATCGGCGAGCTGTGCCCCGACTCGGGGACGGTGGGCTCGGAGGTGCTCATCAAGGGCTCGGCCTTCGGCCAGACGCAGGGCATCGCCTACGTCATGTTCGGGGCCGTCGCCGTAACCACCTACAACTCCTGGTCCGACGGCGAAGTATCGGTCAACGTTCCCGCCGGCGTGTCCGGCACGGTTGACGTCGTCCTCACGACCGCCGCGGGCTCCTCCAACGAGGTCCCGTTCTATGACGTGCCACAGATAGACTCGATAGACCCGGATTCGGCGACCATTGGAAATCCCGTCAACATAATCGGCTCCGGTTTCGGGCCGGTCCGGGGCGCGGGCGACCACGTCGATTTCGATACCGTGGAGGCGGTCACGTACCTGACCTGGACCGAGACGTCCATCGTATGCAACGTCCCGGCCGGTACGCCGGGCGGCGAGATCGAGGTGACCGTGACGACGTCAGCCGGCACTTCGAACGCTGTGGCCTTCGATAACATCCCGGACCTGGAGAGCGTAAGTCCCAACCCCGCCGCCGTCGGAAGCGAGGTGACCATCGGCGGCGAGGCTTTCGGCAACGCGATCGGGACCTCGTACGTCTCCTTCGGCGCGGTTCACGCCGTGACCTACAACGCCTGGGACGAGGACGAGATCAAGTGCCTGGTACCCGCCGGCGTATCCGGGGAGGTGTCCCTTACCGTTACCACGGACGCCGGGACGTCGAACGCCATGACTTTCGGGGTGCGGCCCACTCTCAGCCTGCTCGACCCCGCATCGGGAAAGATAGGCGCCCCGGTGACACTTACCGGCGACGCGTTCGGTGACGAACGAGGAGATTCGTACGTGTCCTTCGGGTCGGTGCTGGCGACGTCGTACAGCGCGTGGTCGAACGGGAGCGTCACCTGCCGCGTCCCGGCCGGGGTGACCGGCTCGGTGGCGGTTACGGTGACGACCGGCGGCGGCACTTCAACGGAGCTCCCGTTCGGGGTCCTGCCGCACCTTGACGGCATCGAACCGGACTCCGGGACGACCGGCACGATAGTGAAACTGACCGGCTCCGCCTTCGGCGCGGGC
>CAZAIS010000046.1:0-10902 GCA_964485255.1 uncultured Acidimicrobiales bacterium
TCGTCCCCCCTACGAAACCCCCCTGTTGATGAAATGAATGCGGGGGAATCCTTCCGGCGGCCCCCCTGGCAGGTCGGGGCTTCGAATCCGTGCTTTTCGGGTTGGGGTGAACGAGGGGATTCGAACCCCCTCCCGTCGCTTCACCCTGAGGTTGGTGCCCTCATAAACTGGTTTGCGGGACAGGGTTCCGCTCCCGCATGGGGGACTGCTCGTCCCCCCTACGAAACCCCCCTGTTGATGAAATGAATGCGGGGGAATCCTTCCCCCGGCCCCCCTGGCAGGTCGGGGCTTCGAATCCGTGCTTTTTGGGTTGGGGTGAACGAGGGGATTCGAACCCCCGACCTCCGGGGCCACAACCCGGCGCTCTAACCAACTGAGCTACGTCCACCTCGATAGTCCTTCGAGACGTGTCTGACCCGCTTCGTGGCGATACGCGGGCAAGGTCAAAGATAAGGCTTCGGGGCCCCGATTTCAATTGAGAGTCAAATGGACGTCCGCAATAGCGATAATGCCCGGCGATCTACTTGCGCCACTGAGGCCTCCGCGGCTTGGCGCCCCCGGCAGGACTCGAACCTGCAACCTAGAGATTAGAAGTCTCTCGCGCTATCCAATTGCGCTACGGGGGCGTATCGTCAGTCCCGTCCGGCACGCTCCGCGAGCTCGCGCCAGCGGCCCGGCGCGGCCTTCCGATCGACTGCGGCCAGACCTGATTATACAGGGTTCCCGGCGGCCTGAGCAGGACGAGTGGTGAAGAACGGCTTGCGAAATACCTGATTGCGACCCGCGTAGTGATATGATATTCGGGAGGCGGCTCAAGCGCTTCGATTCCGGTCGGGAACAAGGCGATTGGAGCCTGTTCAGGCGGCCCGCTCCATTCGTGTGCCGATGATCTAAAGGTATCCTCCACCGGGCACGATCGATGGAGTGCGACATCGAACAGCGGGAGGGAGAATTGGCGCGTGTACGGCGTGCGGCGAACAGGACCTGCATGGTCTGCGGGCACGACCTGGGGCCTTACGGACGCATATGCGACAAGTGCGGATCGATTCAGCGGCCCGCCGTAGGCAGCGGCGCGCTTCTGCCGCCCGACAAGTTCAAGCCCTGCGAGAAGTGCGGCGCCCCGGTCCCGGAGGAATCGCAGGAGACACTGTGCGAGGAGTGCATCGAAAAGGAACGGCCCCGCCCCGTAATAATCTTTGAGGACGACTCCAAATACAAGAAGGTCAAGACCCGTTCCCTCATCGGCGCCGCCGTTTCGAGCCTCGTAATCCTCGGGTGCGGTATAACTTTCGGGCTGGTCACCGGCGGAGCGTGGTTGATGGCCCTGGTCGCGCTGGGAGGTGTGGGCCTGGGAGTCTCCGGAGCGTTCTACATCATCGCCCTGAAGCACTCCGGAGGTAAGATCGAGTACTACGCGCCCATAAAGCCCGAAGACCGGACGTAGGCTTCATGCGACAGTCCGCGAAAGCTTTCTCTTTCAATCCCGCCTGAGCATGCGGCCGGCCATGGCGTCGGCTTTGAAGCCCCCTTCATCGAGCACGACTTTGCCGTTGACGATAACCATGTCGAGTCCCTCGGGGTTTACCTCCGGGTCGCGGAACACGGCATCCGTCCTGAACTCGTCCGGTCTCATAATGAGGAGGTCGGCGAAGCAGCCTTCCTCCACGCGACCCCGACCTTTGATGCCGAACCAGTCGGCGGGCAGTGATGTACATCGCGCAATGGCGCTCGGCAGGTCGATCAGGCCTTTCTCGGTAACATAACGGCCGATGAACTTCGGGTAGCAGCCGTAGAAAAGGTACGACGGCTTGCCGATTCCCAGCAGGATCGTGTCGGTCGTGATCATCGTCTTGGGGTCCGTCAGCGCCGGGAACGTGTACTTCTCGGTGAACCAGTCGTCGGGCTCGGCCATCGACTCGAATACGAGGACCCGGCCGTCCTCCTCGACGAGAGTGTCACACATCACGTCGAACGGGTGCTTGCCCTGCTGCTCCGCTATGTCGGTGAAGCGCTGCCCCTCCATGAACTTGTTCTTCTCGCTGTGGACGGCCATGACGGTCACGGCATCCCATCCCATCTGCCGCATGACGTTGAGAGACCAGTCGTTCTTGCCCCTGTGCGGCCATTTCGGGACACCCTCGTCTATGTCCCTGCGTATCTCTTCGCGGGTCGCCGGGTCGGTGATCCTCCGGAGGATCTCTTCGCGCCCGCCGGTGAGAGCCCAGGACGGGAAAAAGGCCATGAGGTGCGTGAAACCCGCGGTAGTCGGCATGACGTCCATCGCGATCTGCGCGCCTCGAGAGCGGAAACCTTCAAGGTCCTTGAGGATCTTTCCCATCTCGGCGGTTATGAGGAAGTTGGGTACGACCCTGTGTGTCACCTGGTCGTTGCGCGCGAGCCACTTGAGCACCTTCAGCGCCGGACGGTGGATCGGGCCCAGCCAGGGCAGGCTGAAGATGTGGGATATCTGGCCGCGGATTTCGTTCCTGGTGGAAACCTCGGCGACCTCGGCGATGGCGAGGTTGAGCGTCGAACTGGTGTAGGAGCGCAGGTGGCTGGTATAGATGCCGCCATACTTCGCGAGCACCCCGCCGAGCGTCACAAGCTCTTCGGTATCGCTCTGGTTGCCGGGGAAGTACTGCAGGCCGGTGGACATCCCGAACGCGCCGGCGTCCATGCACTCGGCCAGCAGGCGGGACATCATCGCGACCTCTTCGCGCTTGGCGAGCCTGGTCTCCAGGCCGCACGCGGATATACGCATCATCCCGTGGGGCGCGAGCATCGCGCAGTTGAGGGGAACACCCTTCGCGTCCATGTGCTCCATGAACGAGCCCATGCCGGCCCACTTGACGTCTCCGGCGAAGTCCATCTGCGTGAAGACCTCGAGGTACATCTGCTGCCCGTCGTTGTGCTCTTCGGTTATCGGGGCGAGGGCCATCCCGCAGTTGCCGCCGACGAACGTGGTTATGCCCTGCCTGATGAGCGGTGAGAGGACGTTTGCGTGGTCGTCCTTGAAGAAGGCGAGGTCGGCGTGCGAGTGGACGTCTACGAAACCGGGACAGACCGTCCGCCCCGCGGCGTCTACGCGCTCCTTGGCCTCGACCCCGGAGAGGTTCCCCATCTTCTCGATCTTGTCGCCCTTGAGGCCGATATCCGACCTGAACGCTTCCTTTCCCGACCCGTCGAGCACTTCCGCGTTATCGATTATCAAGTCAAGCATTATTACTCCTCGAAGGCTGACTACACGTTCAAATCATGCTATCAGAACAACAGGCGTCGTTCACTTTTTACTTTTTTTGTTTACTTTTTATCGGTCATGCATGCCTGTTCGCCGGAAAGTAAACAAAAAAAGTAAAAAGTGAACGACGCCTATGAGCAGGATAGTGGGCTGAAGCCGGGTATCGCCGAGTTCTTCCTCCCTTTCCGGAGGGCCTCGATGAAGAGCTTGACAGTGCGCTCGGGTCCCAGGACGTTAGCGAGGGCCTCGAGGAGGTCGACCCTGGCCCTCAATGGATACCATACGTTCTGCTTGAACTCGTACACCCTCGCGTAGTTGCGCGTGAAGCGGGAGAACTCCGCCCCCGCCTTCTCCCTGGCGCCCACGGCCAGGGCCGCCGCCTTCCCCGAGACCAGCGCCCCCGATATGCCGAACCCCATGAACGGGTCGATGCAGCCGGACATCGTACCGCACATGATGAACCTGTCCCTGATGAGCCGGGGGTTGTCCGGGGACACCACCGGCGCCGCACCTTTCACGTACTCCCACCCGGTCTCCTCGACACCCTCTACCCTCTGCATGAACGCCCGGTACCGGTCGAGGTCCTCTTCGGTCACCTCCTGCCCGTACGAGAAAAGGAGGTTGTAGTACATCCCGTTGCAGTAGGAGATGTAGCCGTACTCGTTGATGCATTCGTCCATCCAAATCCATGCGTCGTTGTCGTGCTCGACTTCGCCCCGCGCCATCCACGCCCGCCAATCCATGCAGGGGATCTCAAGCAGATCGTAAGACGACCGGTTCAGCCCGCAAGCGATGATGGTGCCGTCGGGCAGCGAAGCCAGGTCCTCTTTGCGCAACACCGAGTTGAACTCGAACGAGACACCGGCTTCGACACACTTCTCGTAGAGAAGGGCGTCCAGGCTCTGGGGCCTGGAGCTGCGCTCGACGTGGTAGGCCATGAACACCGGCGCGGGTATCTTGTAGTCGTGGAGGTAGATGGACAGGCTGCTCACCTCGTGGAAGGCCGGCGAGATGTCTATCCCGATATACTCGGAAGTCGCGGCCGGGTCCAGGGGCGTAGTGTGGGTAGAAGGGTTGAAAACGCTGGAGCCTCCCCAGCTCGATTCGCGCTCGCGCACCAGCACATCGTACCCCTCCGCCGCGAGGTTGTAAGCCGCCACGAGGCCGGACATGCCCGCGCCGTAGATTATTGACTCTCCGGATGCCAAGTCGGTCACCTCCACATCGACGCGCGAAACGTACACCGGACATACTACAATAAACCCGGCATTGAAGCTCCTCGCGGCGCCGGTGGAGCGCGTGAAAAGCGAATCAAGCTTTCCGGCCTGCGGCGCTCGGGCATGTTGGAGGGTTACACGGTGGTACTCGAGGATACCGTTCGGGTAAGGCGAATAACGCGCCCGGAGATGGACTGGGCGATCGAGATGGCCGCGGGTGAGGGATGGAACCCGGGGCTCAACGATGCGGACTGTTTCTACCGGGCCGATCCCCAAGGCTATTTCATCGCCGTCTCCGGAGAAGAACCCGTAGGCTGCGTTTCCGCGGTCCGCTACGGTGACGCCTTCGGCTTCGGCGGGTTCTACATCGTCAGGCCGGAGTGGCGCGGAAAAGGCGTGGGCAGGCTCCTCGTCGAGGCCGCGTTCGAGCACTTCGGGCGGCGTACCGTTGGGATGGACGCCGTGGCGGGGATGCATGATACCTACAGAAGCATGGGTTTCGAGGTAGCGTTCACTTCAACGAGGTATAGCGGCGACGCCGGAGGTGGTGGTGACGGACCCGTCGACAGGACCCTGGTACCGCTTCGTGACATCGATCCCGCCGACCTCTCGCGCTTCGACCGCGGCTTCTTCCGGGCTCCCAGAGAGCGATTCCTGCGATGCTGGATCAAGATGCCGGAAAGCGCGGGCCTGGCGCGCGTCCTCGACGGTGAGCTGGCGGGGTACTCCGTGATTCGCAGGTGCAGGGTAGGGCACAAGGTGGGTCCCCTGTTCGCCGGGGACCCGGAGACCGCCGAACTGCTGTTCGACGCCCTGTGCTCATCCGTCGCCGGCGAACGGGTCATCCTGGACGTCCCCGTGCCCAACGACGCGGGCGGGAAACTGGCCGAATCCAGGGGAATGGAGCCCGATTCCGAGCTGGGACGGATGTACAGGGGTCGGGCCCCGGCCCTCCCCCTCGAGCAGGTCTTCGGCGTCACGACCTTCGAGCTCGGCTAGCCGCGCGCGCGGAACCCGGAATCGGCTTATTCGCATGACGGTAGAGTCCGGGTGCTCTCGTTCCCGACCGCGGTATCCCCGGGCGCCGGCAGGTGAGGCCAGGTAACCACCCGTCGATGGGCCGGCGCCCCGGTAGCGGAACGCCCGCGCGATCCTCACCCCGGCGCTCGAGGCTACCACCATCGATGGGCCGGCGCCTCAGTCGGTAATGAACACGGGGGTGCCGACGTTAACCGCGTTGAACAGCGCGGCGGCGTCATCCTCCGCCATCCTGATGCAACCGTGCGAGGCCTGTTCCCCCAGGGTCTTGGGAAAGGGCGTGGCGTGAATTCCGATCCCCCCGCCGATGTCCATCCAGTAGCCGCCCAGAGGGTTGTCCGGCCCCGGCGGCTGGGGGATGCCCTGCTTGTCTTTCGCCCACTCCGAGGTGGGAAGCCAGGTGGGGTTCTTCTCCTTGTAGGTGATGTGGAAGCGCCCGTTGGGTGTCGGGTACTGGGGCATGCCTACCGCTATCTCGTAGCTGTTCACCTCTTTCTCGCGATCGTAGAGAAACAGCGTGAAGAGCTTCTGACGGATCAGGACGATCTTGCTGATGTCACCGTCCACTATCTGCGGCTGGATAAGGTCCGCGACAAGCGGTATTGTCCTGCCGGCCGTAGGGAGGGCTTTCGCCACGGCGTCGACCGTCGCCTCCACCTTCACCTTGACGCCTTTCACGTCAGGGCTGATCACCGGCGCGCCCGTCGAGACGCTGATGCTGGCGTTGACGGGGTCCCGGTTCACCGATTCGGCGATATCCCTCACCGCTGACGTCAACTTCTTCCTCGAGTACTTCACCTTCACGCCGACGTCCTTGTTGACGCCCATCGCGAACAGGCGACGGAAGACGCGCACCACTCCGGGGCTGCGTTTGCCCGCGAAGAAAGCGTCCTGGACCATGCCGTCCACGTCCACTCTGAAACTTATCGCCTGGAGGCTCACGGGGTAGCTCTTCCCTTCGAAGGTAAGCTGCACGTCGGTCGTTATCGGCTTGACCTTTTCGCGTACAACCTGCTTCGCGGCGGCGCGCGTCATCCCGCCGACTCCTGCGCCGTCGATCGTCACACCCTTGGAGATCTTGCCGCTGGCTATGAACTCCATGGACGCGCCCACGATGAACGCGAGCCCCACGACAAGGACGGTCCAGGCGAACGCTATCCGCAGCCACCTGGGAAACCCGGGTCTCTTGAGTGAGCGCGCGCGTTTCACCGCGCCGGACGCCGTCCTCTTGATCCATTGCCGGATTCCGCCCAAGTGAAGCCCCTGCCGCCGGGACCGCTTCCGCGTTCCGCCCCCCACCGGCGGGCGGTGCTCGGGTCTCCGGCTCCCTCTGTAATATCCGTTAGACGGATAATAAGATACCAAGTGTTCGCCTCCCGTCCAATAACGGATCTCGATGATTTCGTGGCCCTCAGGCCTGAAAGGAGCCGGGTAATGGAGTTGAGTGAGGCGTCCCCGGAGCACGTTACGAGCATAGTCGAGCTCTGGGGGCAGCTTGTCGGAACCCACGAGGAACTGGACACTTTCTACGCCCGCGGGGATGACGCCGGCGCCCTTTTTCGCTCATACGTGCTGCGGTGCATGGAGGGCCCGGACTCGATGGTCCTCGTCTGCCTGGAGGAAGGTCGAGTCCTCGGTTACGCGATCGCCATGATCGAGCTCCACCCTCCCGTGTTGCGGCGCCGCGAGTACGGTTTTATAGACAACCTGGCGGTCGACTCCCGCGAGCGGCGCAGGGGCGCCGGCACCCTCCTGGTCGAGGGAGTGCTCGAGTGGCTTTCACGTCACGGCATCGCCAGGGTGGAGTTATCCGTGGACGAGCGCAACGCCGCCGGCATGGCGTTCTGGAAAAACCGCGGCTTCAAAGATTTCCAGAAGACTCTCGCCCGTGACGCTTAACTTTTGGGGGTCAAGTCTAGAAAGTTAAATCACCCATCCTCGAGAAACGGTCGCGTTCATGCAACTTGATAAAAAAGACCCCCAGAACTAAAGGGCGGCGGACATCGACTTCGTGAGCGCGGCGAGGGCCGTGAGATCGCCGCCGCGGCGTGGGACCAGCTCCACCAGGGCACTACCCACTATGACCCCATCGGCCAGTCCGCCGATCATCCCGCAGTGCTCCGGCGTCGAGACTCCGATCCCTGCCGCCGTGGGACAGGCAGCCTCCTCCCTGACGCGCGCCAGGAAACCGGGCAGCTCCGAGGACAGATCTTCGCGCGCGCCGGTGGTCCCAAGGCGCGATACGCAGTACAGAAACCCCGAGGCCGCGGCGGCCGCCTCCCTTATGCGCCCGCGCGACGTCGTCGGGGAACAGAAAGCAACCGTGGACACCCCGGCCGCTTCACATTCCCGCCGGAGGTTCACCATTTCCTCGGTGGGGAGGTCCGGGACAACTATGCCATCGGCTCCGGCATCAGCCGCCAGCTCCACGAAACGCGCCTCACCCATCCTCAGGATGGGGTTGTAGTACGTCATCAACAGCAGGGGCGCGTCGGTCCTCCCACGGATCTCCGAGACCATGTCAATCACCCCGGCCGGGGTCGCTCCGGCGTCCAGCGCGGCTCCGCTGGAGCGCTGTATCACCGGTCCGTCCATCACCGGGTCCGAGAACGGGATGCCGATCTCGACGGCGTCCGCCCCGCTCTCCAGCATCGTCAGCACCGCATCGACGCACCGCCTCCGGTCCGGGTAGAAGCCCGTCGCGTAAGCGATGAGCGCCGCGCGAGACCCCGCCAGGCCGTCGAACATCGCCTTGAGCCTCCGGCTCACACGGGCCATCACAATCCCCTCCCCAGCGTTTCCATGTCCTTGTCCCCCCTGCCGGAGAGGCACACCACCATGACCTCTTCAGGCTCCATCAGCTTGGCTGCCCGGAGGGCGAACGCCAGGGCGTGAGCGCTCTCGAGCGCGGGAATGATGCCCTCGGTACGGGAGAGAAAACGTGCCGCTTCGAGTGCCTCGGCATCCCCGACGGAGGTGTACTCGGCCAGCCCCGTTTCCTTGAGAAACGAGTGCTCGGGCCCCACCCCGGGGTAATCGAGCCCGGCCGATACCGAGTGCGTGTCGAGCACCTGCCCGTACCGGTCCTGGAGCAGGTAGCTCTTCGCCCCGTGCAGCACGCCGACCTGACCCAGGCACAGGCTGCTGCCGTGCTGGCCGGGACTACTCCCCCTGCCGCCCGCCTCCACACCCACGAGCTTCGGCCCGCGGCCGATGAAAGGGGCGAACATTCCCAGGGAGTTGCTGCCGCCCCCCACGCAGGCGACGATCGCGTCGGGGTCGCGGCCCAGGCGCGCGGCGCACTGCCTGCGGGTCTCCTCCCCAATCACCGACTGGAACGTCCTCACCATCTCCGGGAACGGGTGGGGGCCGACGACCGACCCCAGGCAGTAGTGCGTCGTCCGCACGTTCTCGACCCAGTCGCGCAGGGCTTCGCTCACGGAGTCCTTGAGCGTGCGGCTTCCCGTGGAGACGGGACGCACCTGTGCCCCCAGCAGCCTCATCCTCTCTACGTTGGGCGCCTGCCTGGCGATGTCCACCTCGCCCATGAAGACTACGCACTCCTGCCCCAGGAGCGTCGCGGACGTGGCGCAGGCCACCCCGTGCTGCCCCGCGCCGGTCTCGGCGATGACCCTCTTCTTTCCCATGCGCCTCGCCAGCAGGCACTGGCCGAGCGTGTTGTTTATCTTGTGCGAGCCCGTATGACACAGGTCTTCGCGCTTGAGGTATACGCGCGCCCCTTCCAGCTCGCGACTCATTCTCTCCGCGAAGTAAAGGGGCGTCGGCCTTCCCGTGAAATCGCGCGACAGCGCCGCGAGATCGCCCTTGAACGATTCGTCTGCCATCGCCGCCTCGAACGCGGACTCCAGCTCGTCGAGCGCCGCTATCAGCGTCTCCGGGACGAACCGCCCCCCGAAATCGCCGAAGTAGCCACGCCTGCCATGCTCCCGGGCGCCCGGCATGGCTTCCGGGTCAGTCATTTGCCTGCTCTTCACTTTCCGCTCACCTTGTAATCCGCTTTCCTGGCCTTCTCTATGAACCTGTACATGCGCACGGGGTCCTTGATCCCCGGCGAGCTCTCGACCCCGCTCGAGACGTCCACACCGTAAGGCCTCGCGGTCTTCACCGCGTCTGCAACGTTGTCCGGCTCGAGGCCGCCCGCGAGAATCAGCCGCGGCCGGCCCTCTAAAAGCTTCACCCTCTTCCAGTCGAAGGTGCGACCCGTGCCGCCGTGCCTCGAGGGGTCGAACCCGTCGAGCAGGATGGCCGCGCAAGCGCCTTTCTGCGCGTACCTGGTGGCCCTGGCAATGTCCGGCGTCCCGTTGACGCGCAAAGCCTTTATGGCCCCGCCGCCGAGAGCGGCGCAGTACTCGTAATCCTCGCTGCCGTGAAGCTGAAGGATGTCCAGCCGCACGTGCCGCGCGATCCGGCGCACTTCCTCGAGCGGAGAATCCACGAACACTCCAACCCTCGCCGGGCCGTCGGGCATCTTCCGCGATATCTCCCGCGCGGCATCAGGGGTGAGCCGCCGCGGGCTGTCCGCGAACACGAATCCCACCGCGTCCGCCCCGAAACGTGCCGCCGATACGGCGTCCTCAAGTCGTGTGATCCCGCAGATCTTCACCCACATGTCGGTCACCTCCATTCGCGATAGAACCAGGCCCGTGCGCTCGTTGCGCGCCGGCCGCTTCACATCGATCCATACCCCGCGCGAGACGGTCGCCGGGCCCCTTTTTTACATCGAGCATCCGTCGGAGCCGGGAACGGGGGTCCGCGGCCCTCATCAGCGCCTCGCCGATGAGCATCGCGTCCACGCCGAGGGCGTCGATCCTCCGCACGTCCTCACTCGTCCTGATCCCGCTCTCGCTGACCAGCGTAACGCCTCCGGGGACGAGCCCCGCCAGCCGCTCCGTGACCGCGAGGTCAACCGAGAGCGTCTGCAGGTCGCGGTTGTTTATCCCGACGATTCTCGCTCCGGCATCCAGCGCGCGCTCGAGCGCCGCCCGGCCGTGTGCCTCGATGAGCGCGTCCATCCCCAGATCGCCCGCGGCGCGCCCCAGTTCCTCGATACGGGCGCGGTCGAGCGCGTCCGCAATCAACAGCACGGCCGAAGCGCCGAGCGTCCGTGCCTCGATAACCTGGTACGGCAGGGACACGAAGTCCTTGCAAAGAAGAGGGATATCGCAACCGGACCCGGCTTCGGCCAGGTCGTCCACGCTCCCCGCGAACCCGAACTCGCTGGTGAGCACCGAGACCGCGGCCGCCCCCGCAGCCTCGAAGGCGCCCGCCGTCCGCGTAATCGAAGCCTGCCTGTTGATCTCCCCCGCCGAGGGCGACCGGAGCTTGACCTCGGCAATGACCTTGATGGGACCTCCGTTTCTGCTTATCGCTTCGCGAAACGGGGGCACG
>CAZAIS010000047.1:0-10821 GCA_964485255.1 uncultured Acidimicrobiales bacterium
GGGAAGGGATGTAGGACGATTCAACGTGAAAACCAGCAGACGGCACGATGCCGAGGCAAGTCTATGGAAGGACGGTGATGCCACTGGGAGGGACACGAGGGCCACGGATGGGCGCGGCCGGCAAGCCCAAATGAGCCGGCGGACACAAGGCATGACGCCGAAGAGGCCGGGCCACCGGCCGGAAGAGATCAAGGAGGATGATTTCGAATGGGTCTGAGGATCAACCAGAACGTAGCCGCTTACAACGCGCACCGCAACCTGACCGCCACCGACAATGCTCTGTCAAAGTCACTTGAGAGACTGTCGTCGGGCCTCAGGATCAACCGCGCGGCTGATGACGCGGCAGGCTTGAGCATTTCCGAGAAGATGCGTTCGCAGGTGAGCGGCCTCGCGCAGGCCTCCCGGAACGCGCAGGACGGCATTTCACTTATACAGACGGCTGAAGGCGCGCTGTCCGAGAGCTCCTCGATACTCCAGAGGGTCAGGGAGCTCGCGGTCCAGGCGGCGAACGGCACCCTGCAGGACGCCGACCGCACCGCTATCAGCAACGAGGTCAACCAGCTCAGCGCTGAGATAACAAGAATCGTCAGCCAGACCAAGTACAACAACCAGGCTCTGCTCAGCGGCGGCCTCGGCGCGACCGTGGCGACCACGGGAATCAGCGCCGGCGGCGGCTTCGCGAGCGTCGAGTCCGTGGGCGCGGCCTCCGGCAACTACACGCTGACCTGGGCGGCCAGCGGCGGAACGCTCACGCTGTCCGGGGCGGCCGGCCAGACCGAGTCGCAGACCGTGACGGCTCCGACGGGCTTCAACACCCAGGCGGTCACGTTCAACAGCCTCGGCGTGAAGGTCACCCTGAACGCGGCGATCGGCACGGCTGCCTCCGGCAGCGGCACCATCGCCGTCGGCTCGGGCAACCTGACACTGCACGTCGGCGCGAGCGAGAACGAGACGATATCGGTAAGCATAAACAGCATGAGCCTCTCGGCGCTGGGCCTGTCGAGCATCAGCATCAGCACCCAGGCGGGGGCAGAGTCTGCAATCAGCTTGATAGACAGCGCGATCAGCACCGTGGCTTCCACGCGGGGCACGCTCGGAGGCATCCAGAACCGCCTCGAGCATACCATCGCAAACATCGGAATCACGCAGGAGAACGTAGCGGCCTCCGAGTCCCGGATCAGGGACGTCGACATGGCTGCCGAGATGGTGAGCTTCACCAGGAACCAGATCATGGTCCAGGCGGGCACAGCCATGTTGGCCCAGGCGAACGCGGTACCGCAGACCGTACTCCAGCTGCTCAAATAAGCACTAATCCGCTAGTGGGGGGCGCACATGAGAGCGCCCCCCGCGCAAGCGGATTGTGCCGCCCGGGCGGTCGCAACCCCCGGGCAGGAGGTGATTCCGGATGGATAGCAACATACTGAGCATTGCAGGAGCCGCGTACGGTCAGCAGGTGACCAAGCCCCAACAGCCGGTCAGGAGGAGCGCCGACGCAGAAGCGCCGCGGGCCCCCGAGAAGCCCTCGGGCCCGGCGGCGGGAGCCGGGGACCTCAAGCCGCTGGCGGACCCGAGTTCGAAGAAAGCGCAGCTCGTGGTCCACGAGGCGACCAAGCGGGTGATAATCAAGGTCACGGACGGCAGTACGGGCCAGATCGTGACGGAGATACCACCCGAGAAATACCTGGACATGGTTGCCAAGTTCCTTCAGACGGTCGATCTGAACGGCGGCAACATCGACGCGACAATGTAAGAGACGGAAGCGCCCCTGGCGCCGGACCGCGACTTGGAGCAGTCAATGGCATCCTATACAAGCTCACTGGGAGTATCGGGCCTCTCGAGCGGACTGGACTGGACCAGCATAATCCAGCAGCTCGTAGCCGTCGAACAGAGGCCCGTGCTCCTGCTCCAGCAGAAAGAAGTAACACTCACCAGCAGGCTCACGGCGATAAAGGACGTGAATTCCAGCCTTCTCGCCCTGAAGAGCAAGGCCTTCGACCTGAGCCTCCGTAGCAGCATTGTGGCCCGCAGCGTGAACGTCACCGGCACGGACATGACCGCCACGGCCGGCGCGGACGCCGCGATAGGCAGCCACAAGGTGACCATTTATAACGTGGCCACCGCGACACGGTCGACCTCCACAAGCTTCCTGGGCAACGCGGCCTCGACGAGCGCGGCGCTCGCGCAGGCGGGCATGGGGACGGCGCCGACCGTGGGCACGTTCAGCATCAACAACACGGAGATCTACGTCGAGAACACGACGTGGACGAGTGACGTGATGGAGCACGCCGCCACGAGCGGCACGGTAGCCGGAGGGATATCGTCGGACGCCCAGGTAACCTTCAGCTACAAGGGGGTCAGCTATACCACGGCGGCCCTCGCTGAGGCGACTGACGGCGTGACCACCCTTTCGGCGGTGGCCTCGGACCTGCAGTCCAAGATGAACGCGGCTCTCGGGAGCGCCGGTACGGTCGCGGTTACCGTGGACGACTCGGCCGGCCCCGGAAACGGGAAGCTGGTCGTCACCGGCGCCCTGGTGGACATGAGCGTAACCTCCGTGGCGGGCACGGACACCACGGCGCTGGCAGCGATGCTGGCGTCGGGCGGGGCGACCAAGGCGATGGACACTATCGACGGCGGGGCCGGTTCGATAGTAACAAAGATAAACAACGCGGGCCTCGGCATCGTGGCGACGGTCGAGCACGATGCCCAGGGGCGCGACAACATACTCAAGCTCTACAGGGCGGACGGCGGCATTGACCTCGGCTCGGGGGGCGACACCAGCAACTTCCTGACCGCGGCGAGGCTCTACGGGGCCGACCCGTTCTCCACCTGGACCAGCGGCGTCGCCGAGAGCGCGAGCGTCGAGGGCACGATAGCGGGCGATTTCACCGCGGACGCCAGGGTCACATTCTCCTACAGGGGAACCGCCTACCAGACGGGCGCCGGGGCCCTGACCGGGGGCACGCACGACTCGACGACGCTCGAGGACGTCGCGTCCGAGCTGGAGGCGGCCATCAACGCGCAGCTCGGGGAAGCAGGATCAGTCACGGTCACCGTGGACGACGCGTCGGGGACGGGTAACGCGAAGTTCATAATCACCGACGACGAGACCGGGGGCGAGCTTTCGCTGACCGGCCTGTCGGGAACGGACACCACGGGGCTCGAGCCCCTGCTCGCCGGGGGAGGCGCGACCTCGGGCGAGACGATCCTGAGCATGTCGAACATGGGGACGGCGGCCGCGGGCGCTTACCTGTACGATTCTCGCATGGCCACGACGCTCAAGGACGCCATGCAGAGCGGGATCGTCGAGAGCTCCACGGCCTCCGGCAAGGCTTCCTTCACGCTGGCCGGCACGGAAACCGTGTCCTTTTCCTACCACGGGGTCAGCTATACGACAGCCGCGCTCGGCGCAGTGAGCGCGGACCTCACCGACCTCACCGACGTCGCCGCCGACCTCCAGGCCAAGATGAACGCGGAGATAGGCGGCGCCGGGTCCGTGACCGTATCGGTGCTCACCGGCGCGGGGACCGGCCAGGGCCGCCTCGTGGTAACGGACGAGAGCCCGACCGGGGGATCGAGCATGTCTTTCTCCTTCGCGTCCGCGCCGTCGGGGATACGCCTGACGACCAGCGACGGTGCGCAGGCGAAGGGGGCTTTCACGGTAAACGGAGTCAACATCAGTTACGACAAGTACCACGACACCCTCAATTCGGTGATAAACAGGATAAACGCGTCCGGCGCCAACGTGCTCGCCAGGTACGACGCCACCCAGGACAGGCTGGTGCTCACGAGCTCACAGACCGGGAGCGCGTCGATATCCGTCGAGGATTCCGGGGGCAACTTCCTGGCCGCGACGTACGCGAGCGGGACGGCGGACCAGGTCCTGGGGAGCAACGCGAGGTACTCGATCGACACGGTCAACGGCGGCGCGGTAATGACGTCGGCCTCGAACATCATAACCGACGCGATCGCCGGGATGGTACTGAGGCTCAGCAAGGCCAGCTCGGTGGACGACGAGGGAGAGCTCGTGGCGACGACGGTCACGGTCGGTCAGAACAACCAGGCGGCGATTGACGCCGTGCAGGCCTTCATCACAAGTTACAACGACAACATCACCAAGCTCGCCGACTACACGGCCTACGACGCGTCGACCGAGGAAGCGGGGATACTCAACGGCAACGCGCAGGCCCGCGAGATCTACCGCAGGCTCCGCTCCCTGGTGGGCGCCTCCGCCCTGGGATACGTCGACAGCCCGAAGAGCCTGAGCGACCTCGGAATAACCCTGTCCACCGCGGCGGGGGCTGCCATGGGCTCGGTCCAGACTCTCTCTCTCGACACGGAGGAGTTCCAGGCGGCGCTGGACGAGAACCCGAACCGGGTCTACGAGGTCCTTGCCGGCTACGCGGGGGCGGTGTCGCTGGAGACAGGGGGAACCGGGACCCTGAGCGCAGTGAGCGGGCGGCCCACGACGCAGACGTCGGCCGGCACCTACAGGATCGTGTCCGACTCCTCGGGCAACATGACCGCATACTTCCAACCCGAGGGCGGCAGCGAGACGCTGGTGGGCACCGCGCACGTCGACGCCGGGGGAACCAATACGAGCCTGATCCCGGGGGTAACGCTCTACGCAAAATCAACCTATCAGGCGGGGACCGACTACCTAAAGAAGGATGCCTCCCAGACGGGCGTCCTTAAAGATATGGAGTTGTACGTTGACGAGCAGAGCCGCACCGGCGGGCTGCTGTCAAACGCGCAGGACACCATCGAGGACCAGATAGAGGACCTCGAGGACCAGATCGAGACGATGCTCGAGAGGATCACGATCAAGCAGCAGGAATGGACCAGGAAGTTCGCCGCGATGGAGACACAGCTTTCCAGGATGCAGACGCAGGCCAACTGGCTGACGCAGCAACTGCTCTCGATCAACTCGAACTGGATGGGTACAGGGGAATAAACCGTCAAGCGGGGGGACGGAATTGACGCAGGCATACCACCAGGCTTACCAGCAGAGCAGTGTTACGACCGCCACGGCGGACAGGCTGATACTGATGCTCTACGACGGGGCCGTCTCATTTCTCAACAGGGCGGAAACGGCCATGTCCGACGGCGACAACGAGGAAGCGAACAAGCTCGTCATAAAAGCGCAGGACATCGTCGCCGAGCTCATCTGCTCCCTCGATTTCGAGAAGGGCGGACAGATCGCGAAGGACCTCTACTCCATATACGAGTACCTGAACTTCAGGCTCGTGCAGGCGAACGTCAGGAAGGACCCGGCGATATCCGCCGAGGTCAGAAGCCTGATCGGCCAGTTGCGAGAAGCCTGGGACGCGGCGGCGCGTAAGGCGCGCGGAAGCAAGCAGGAGCCGATAAGAATTGCGCTCTAGGGAACACGGCCGCAAGCGTGACATAGACGAATACGTAGCCTGTCTCCACGACGTCGTGGGAGCCCTCGCGGCGGAGAAGGAAGCGATCACGCGCGGAGAGTACGAGAGGGAGGAGGGCATCCTGCAGGTGAAGGAGCTCGCCTTCCGGAGGATGGAGAGCCTCGAGGCCCTCGAGCGCGCGGACCTCTCGGGCGAGGTCGGACGGCTGTTCGAGACCGTGATCGCCGCCCAGCGGGAGAACGTGATGCTGATGGAGGCGGCCCTCAGGGACGCGGGAGGCAGGATGGCGGCGCTGTCGAGGGGACGCGCCGCGGTGAAAGGATACGCGAGCGGGCAGGCCCCGGGGCCCGCCTGCATCGACCGGACCACGTAAAGGCGCGGGCAAGGGAAGCCCGGCGCCGCATAGGAGTTCATGGAAGGACAACAAGGTCTTGTTGTCCTTTCTTCATGAGAGCGGGGGAGACATGAGCGCCCAGGTGGATGAGCTTCAGAGGAGAGCGTTCAAGGCGGTGGAGAACATGCCTGCCTTGAACACCGTCGTCCTCGAGGTCGTGCGGAGGACAGGCGACGCCGAGTGCTCGGTGAACGAAATCAGCGAGCTCATAAGCACCGACCCCGCGCTCGCCTCGAGGGTTCTCAGGATGGCGAACTCGGCTTACTACGGCCTCTCCAGGCGCGTGGAGACGCTCAGCACGGCAACCGCCCTGATCGGCATACAGAGCCTGCGGCGGACGGTGATGACCATCAGCACTTTCGACCTGATGAACGCGGACCTCACGGGCTACGGCATCGAGCGCGGCGGCCTCTGGGCGCACTCCCTGGGGGTGGCGACCGCGGCGGACCGGCTGTGCAGGCTGACGGGATACAGGCGGAAGGAGGAGCTCAAGACGGCCGCGCTCCTCCACGACATAGGGAAGATCGTCCTCTCCGAGCTCATCGACGAGAACGCCGACGAGGGGCAGCGCGCGGCGATAGAGATGGGAGGGGAGCCGGCCCTCAACGTGGAGAGGGCGATATGCGGCATGGACCACGCGGAGTTCTCGGGGATGATCGTCGAGGGCTGGAGGTTCCCCGACAGGTTGACCGAGTTGCTGCGCTACCACCACCGGGTCGAGGCGGCCCCGAGGCTCGCCAAGGGCGCGGCCATCATCAGCGCGGCCGATACGCTGGCGGCCGGCCTGCTGCGCGGAGGGGAAGGCGCGGTGGTGGCCTTCGATTTCGACCAGGACGCGCTGGACCTGCTGGGGCTCGACAGGATGAGCCTCATGGAAAACGCGTTCGAGCTCAACGCGGACATACTGGAAGAGCTGGCTTACTGGACGATGTGCGCTTCTTGAAAGGGAGGCTTTAGCATGAGCGCCGACATGATGAACGACCAGGTAATGGCACTTCTCGCCAAGAGCCTTGACGCCTACTCACTCAGGCACAAGGTCATATCGAACAACATCGCCAACGTCAACACGCCGGGCTTCAAGAGGTCGTACGTCTCATTCGAGTCGCAGCTCGCCCAGATCGTGGGGGACCGGAACGCGAAAGGCAGGGCCGAGGCGCTTGCGAGCTTCCAGCCCGCGGTGGAGGTGGACGCGGCGACCACCACCAGGTACGACGGCAACAACGTGAACGTCGACTCGGAGATGGCCGACCTCGCGGAGAACACACTCTCCTATACGCTGACGTCGCAGTTGCTCAAGACCAAGCTGAGCATGTTCCGGCACGTTATCAGCGAGGGGAGGCTGACATGAGCATCTTCGACGCCCTCGAGATAAGCGCGTCGGGTCTCACGGCGAACAGGGCCTGGATGGACGTGATAGCGGACAACATCGCCAACGCCTCGACCACCCGTACCGCCGAGGGGGGGCCTTACCGCAGGCGCGACGTCGTATTCGGGACCGTGCTGGCCTCAAGCAGCCCGAGCACGGGCGAAGGACAGGGAGTGCGAGTGGTGGGCATCGTGGAGGACACCTCGCCGCTGAAGCTCGAGTACAACCCGGGGCACCCGGACGCCAACGCCGACGGATACGTCCAGCTCCCGAACGTGAACCCGGTCACGGAGATGGTGGACATGATGGTCGCGTCGAGGGCTTACGAGGCCAACGCTACGGCCATCGAATCGGCCAAGGCCATGGTCGGCCGGATGATCGACATACTCAAGTAGGGGGAGACATGAAGATATCGACGGAGATGATCAACGGCCTGCAGCAGATCAAGCCGCTGGAGTCCACCACCAGGGCGCAGAAGTCCGACGCGGCCGGGCTCTCCGATTTCTCCAAGGGCCTGACCCAGGCGCTCGACAGTCTCGCCGCAACGCAGGCGCAGGCGGACAGCGCCATCGCCGGCGCGTCGGTGGGGCAGACGAGCGACCTCCAGCAGGTCGTGCTCGCCGTGGAGAAAGCCAACATGGCGATCCAGATGTCGGTGCAGGTGAGGAACAAGGTCGTGGACGCGTACCAGGAGATCATGCGCATGCAGGTCTAGCTTCCGATCGGGAGGTCAGATGCAGCAGTTCTTGGGTCAGCTTAAAAAGATAGCGGCAAGGTACAGCAGGGGGCAGAAGATAACCGCCCTTGTTGTGGTGGTCGTACTGGTAGCGGGGCTGTTCGGGCTGGTAACGGTGCTCGGCAAGACGCGCTACCAGGTCCTCTACTCGGGGTTGAACGACAAGGACGCCGGGTCGGTGACCAAGAAGCTCGATGAGCTCAAGGTCCCCTACAAGATACAGGGCTCGGCGATATTCGTGCCGGCGGGCGAGGTGGACGAGACCCGCATCGAGCTCGCGGGCGCCGGGTTGCCCGCCGGCAGCAAGGTGGGTTTCGAGATCTTCGACAACGCGAGCTTCGGGGCGAGCGACTTCAACCAGCAGGTCAACTACCAGAGGGCCATGGAAGGGGAGCTCGCGCGGTCCATCTGCTCCATGGACCAGGTCGAGGACGCGGTCGTGCACATCGCCATGTCGGAGGACAACACTTTCTCCAGCGAGGAGCAGGCGGCGACGGCTTCCGTGCTGCTTACACTAAACGGGGGCGCGAAGCTCGACGGCGGCCAGGTGGCGGCGGTCTCGAACCTGGTGGCCTGCGCGGTCCCGGGGCTCAAGCCCGAGAGCGTCAGCGTCGTGGACGCAGCGGGCAACGTCCTGACCGGCAACGAGGGCTCCTCGGCCGTGACATCCGAGCACCTCTCCGCCCTGCACGCCTACGAGTCGGCCGTTCAGGCCCCGCTCCAGTCAATCCTCGACCGGGTGGTCGGCAAGGGAAAGGGAGTCGTGAAGGTCAGCATGGACCTCGATTTCTCCAGCAAGACTTCGCAGGTGGAGACGTTCAAGCCGGCCGGGACTACGGGGGCGCCCCAGGAGCAGAAGGTATCGCAGGAGAGCTACGGCGCGGGAGCGACGCCGGGCGCCACAACCGGAACCCCGGGCACGACCTCCAACATACCCGGGTACACGACGGGCACCACGGCCACCGCCGCCGGGGGAAACGCTTACGTGAAAAGCGACGCCGAGACGACGTTCAACAACGACCACACGATCGAGGAAATCAAGTCCCCGCCCGGGACCATCAAGAGAATGAGCATCGCGGTCCTGGTGGACAGGGGGGTGAACCAGGCGAGCACGCTTTCCATGAGGGAGGCCATCAGCGCGGCGGCGGGGCTCGACACCACCCGGGGCGACGTCATCTCGGTCCAGAGCGTGGCGTTCGACACCAGCCAGAAAAAGGCCGCGGAAAAGCAAGCCAAGTCCGCGGCGTTCTGGAAGAACATTACCGGTTACGCGAAGACGGCCGGCCTGGTGCTGCTTGCCGGGCTCGCCCTCTTCCTCGTATGGAGGAAGCTCAGGAAGGCCCGCAAGGGCATGTCTTCACTGCCCACCCTCGGCGCGCCGGGGCTCGTTACGTCGGCGGGAGAACTGCCGGGCGGGGGGCCCGAGGCGATAGCGGCCGGCGCTTCGGCCGGGGGCGACAGGGCTCGGTCCCAGGAGGAACTGCTGCAGAAGGCGAGGCCGCTGCTCGAGGGGGTCAGCAAGCCGGCGGTCCTGGAGGCCATAGAGATGCTCGCGAAGCAGAAACCGGAGGAAGTCGCGCAGATGCTGAAGGTAACGATGAAGGAGCAGCGTTGAGCCATGGCACAGATTGACGTCTCCACGCGCCACTCGATGACAGGTGACAAGAAGGCGGCGATACTGCTCATGTGCATGTCGCCCGAGGTCTCCTCCAAGGTCATGCAGTACATGTCCGACACGGAGATCGAGACGATCACCCTGAACATCGCGAACCTTACCAACATCAACCAGGACGAGAAAGACCACGTGCTCGACGGGTTCTACGAGCGCTGCCTCGCCTACCAGGGGCTGCAGGGCGGGGGAGTCGGCTTCGCCAAGGACCTGCTGGAAAAGGCCCTTGGCGTCGAGAAGGCCGACGAGATCCTGGAGAAGATCACGACGACGGTGCAGGTCGCCCCGATGGCGTTCATGCGCGAGATAGACACGCAGCAGGTCGCGGCCGTCCTTGCGCACGAGCACCCCCAGACCATAGCGATAGTGGCGGCGAGCATGAGCGCCCAGAAGGCCGCCGACGTCATCTCCTCGCTCCCGGAGGAGACCGCGGCCGACGTGGCCATGAGGCTCGCGATAATGGACCGTACGTCACCCGACGTAATCTACTCGATCGAGCGAATACTCGAGAAGAGGCTCTCCGGGAGCATGACATCGAACATCACCGAGGAGGCGACCGGCGGGGTGACGACGCTCGTCGACATACTCAACAACGTGGACCGCGCCACCGAGAAGGCGATACTCGAGAACTTCGAGAGCGTGAACCCCGAGCTGGCCGACGAGGTCAAGAAGCGCATGTTCGTCTTCGAGGACATCATCACCCTCGACGACAGGGGCATCCAACTGGTGCTGCAGGACGTGCAGACCAAGGAGCTGGCGCTGGCGCTGAAGGGCACGTCCACCGAGGTGCGTACAAAGGTCGTCAAGAACCTCTCCGAGCGGGCCGCGGCCATGCTCGAGGAGGAGATTGAGTACCTGGGCCCGGTCAGGCTCAAGCAGGTGGAAGAGGCGCAGCAGGGCGTCGTGGCGATCATCAGGAGGCTTGAGGAAGCCGGAGAGATAGTCGTGGCGAGGGGAGGCGACAGCAACGATATCCTCGTCTGAGAACGTGTTCGATTCATTCGACGGAGCGCTTGGCCCGCCGGTCCGCGCGGCCCGCTCCAACGTGCTGCGCGGCGTGAACGTGGCCGGGGTCAGGCGGGTGCCGGCATGCGACGGTTCGCTGGGGGTGGCCCACGTGGTCGGCGCGACGGGAATAGAGCCCGTCGGGCTGGCGATGGACGTTGAGGCGATCAAGGCGGAGGGGCGCGAGGAAGGAAGGGCGCAGGGCTACTTCCAGGGTCGCGAGGACGGCCGCAAGGAGGGCTACACCGCTGGTTGCCGCGAGGGTTT
>CAZAIS010000048.1:0-6965 GCA_964485255.1 uncultured Acidimicrobiales bacterium
CAACCCGGGAACCCGCACGCTCCGCAGTTCGTGCCGACGACCGCCTCGAGAAGCTCGTCCAGGCGTGGGTCGGTCGTCACCTTGAACTTCTCCCCCGCTATCGCGAGCAGGACGCCGAAGAACAATGACAGCCCACCCAGGGCTATGGCCGCTTTCCAGACCAGTGACCAATCCACCAGAGATCCTTTCCTACAACCCGAGCAGGTTCGCGAAACCCATGAACGCGAGCGAGAGTATGGCCGCGGTCATGAAGGCTATCGGCGCGCCCTTGAAGGAGTGGGGCACCGGGCTCGTCTCGAGCCTCTCACGGATACATGCGAATATGACTATCACGATGCCGAAACCGAGGGCGACGCCTATCGTATATATCAAGCACTCGGGCAGGGAGAAGTGGTAGGCGACGTTCAGCTTCAGGAAGCCCGGCTTGACCGACTCGGTCGCCGCGGCCAGCACCGCGCAGTTTGTCGTAATCAACGGCAGGTAGATGCCCATGGCCCTGTAGAGCGGCGGGCTCGTCTTCTTGATTACCATCTCTGTGAACTGCACCAGCGAAGCGATAATCAGGATGAAGACGGGGATGTAGAGGAACTCTCCGACGTGCAGGGGCACGAGTATGTAGTTCCATGCGACCCAGGAGGCCGCGCTGGCCATGGTCATCACGAAAAGCACCGACATTGCCATTCCAATCGAGGTCTCGACCTGGGTGGAGACCCCGATCAGGGGGCACAGCGCTATGAACCTGATGAGAATGATATTGTAGATAAGCAGCGCGCCGAGAAAAACCAGGAAATACCGATAAGCTTCGTTCATGCCGCTTCCTCACTCTGCGCGGACGACTCTGACAACGGTTTCGTCAGTTCCAGCCGCTCCTTCTTCCTCGCCTCGTAACTCTGCAGGAGCGCCATCAGGCAACCGAAGGTCAGGAACGCTCCCGGGAACAGTATGAATATGGCCGGGGCATTGAACGGCCCGAGGCTGATCAGTTGCGTATCGAACATGACGATCTTGCCCGTGCCGAGCAATTCCCTGATGAAGCCCATGATGAGCAGTACGCATGTGTAGCCGACGCCCATCCCCAGGCCGTCAAGGAATGAATAGAAGACGGTGTTCTTGTACGCGTAGCCCTCGGCACGGGCCAGGATAATGCAGTTGACCACTATCAGTGGTATCCACACGCCGAGCCTCACGTATACCGCCGGGAAGTAGGCTTTCATGCTCAGGTCCACGATAGTCACGAAGGATGCGATTACCACGATGAATATCGGGATGCGTATCGAATCGGGAATTCTCTTCCTGATGGCCGCGATGATCACATTCGAGAAGACGAGGACGAAAGTCGCGGCAAGCCCCATGAATATGCCGTTTTCCACCCTGCTGCTGACCGCGAGAGCGGAGCAGAGCCCGACCATGAGCTTCATGAGGGGGTTCTCCAGCATGAAACCCTTGCTGAACTCCTTCCAGGCAGATTTCTTCTCTTCCACTTCTGCTCCCTCTACCGTATCGCCTCGTAAGCCTCCAAGGCGGCCTTTATCTCGCCGGTGACGGCTTTGCTGGTAATCGTGGCGCCCGAGATAGCCTGGATGTCCTTGCCCACCTCGAGCTGGTCCTTGCCGCCCTTGCCCTTGAACTTGGCGAGGTACTCGGGCTCCAGCGCCTTGGAGCCCAATCCCACGGTCTCCTTGTCCGAAATAGAGGCGGCGCCGGCCACCTTGCCGTCCTTGTCGATGCCGACCGCCATGACGAGAGGGCCTCCATAGCCTTTCATTTCGATCGTGACTATGGTCCCCTTGTCTGTCGTAAAGACCTTCTGCACCTCGCTGACGGCCTTCTTGGCCTTTTTTGTAAGTGAACTATCCAGCTTGAGCTCGGAGGGTGACTTGACACCCGGAAGGGCGTCAACGGCGGCCTTCGCCTCGGACAGCCTGTCCTGCTCGGCGATCTTGCTTTTCGTGGCGCCGTAAGTGAGCCCCAGGCCTGTCGCGGCGACGAGACCTACAACCAGCAGAGTCAGGCCGAGGTTGAGAACCTGCTTTCTCACGCGGCCTTCACCTCCCCGGCGTCAGGCTCCTCCTTGTTCTTCTCGCGGCGGTTGTGTCCGTAGGCGCGCGGCCTGATGTAGCGATCTATCACCGGTGTGACGCCGTTCATTATGAGTATCGCGAACATGACGCCCTCCGGCAGGTTCGAATAGAAGCGCAGCACGACTGTTATTACACCGCACCCGAATGCGAATATGACCTTTCCCCATGCCGTCATGGGATTGGTCACGTAATCGGTCGCCATGAAGCAGGCACCGATGAGCAGTCCCCCCGACAGCATGGCGAACCAGGGGTTGATCCCCAGCGCCCATGAGATGACCACGACCGTACCCACGAACACGGCCGGTATTCTCCAGTCCACCAGGCCTTTTATCAGCAGGATCGCAAGACCGACGAGTATCAGAAGCGCGGAGACCTCGCCTATCTGTCCCCACGGGTTTCCGAACAGGAGCGGCTTGACGTATTGAGTAGCGGATATGTCCAGCACCCCGTCCTTGGCCTGGGACACCGCCACCAGCGGCGTGGCCTTCGTTATCGCGTTGATGCCCTTGACGGTCGCGGTGTTGACGACGGCGGCCTGGGGGTTCACCAGGTAAGAGGAAGTCATGTACTTCGTCCAGGACACGAAGAGGACCGCGCGCCCCACCAGCGCGGGATTGAAGATGTTGTGCCCGAGGCCGCCGAACACGTGCTTTCCGAGAAGCATCGCCACGATCCCGCCGATCAACGGAATCCAGAACGGCAACCTGGGCGGAAGCACCAGCCCCAGGAGAA
The DNA here is from genome assembly GCA_964485255.1 of uncultured Acidimicrobiales bacterium. Classification (GTDB taxonomy): domain Bacteria; phylum Actinomycetota; class Geothermincolia; order Fen-727; family Anoxymicrobiaceae; genus CAZEJS01. The sequence continues at coordinate 2,814 of CAZAIS010000048.1, forward strand.
GCCCCGTCACCAGCGCGCTCATGTCGAAGACGGTCACCGGCATGTGCCTCAGCCGCTGGATCGCGGCCTCTGCCCCCACGGCCCCCACTACGCTCATCGCTATCACGACAAACGCGGACCACCCGCCGATGTAGATCCCGTAGACCGTGAGCGGCAGAACGGCAAGCACCACCCATCCCATGATCCTCGACGTGGTTTCCGGCGCCCGTACGTGCGGAGAGGCCCCTATGACAAGCAGGTCTTTCTTCTCCGCCTGTTTCTTTTGCTTCCCGGCGGGCTTTTCTTCCCGACCGGCGGTGTCTCCCGCGCTCTCAGGCATTGGCCGTTTCTTCTTCCTCTTCTTCCACCGCGCCGCCGTTCCCGTTACCGGCGGCCCCGTCAGCCTGCAGCTTTTCCATCTTGTCCTTGCGGTGCTTCAACCCGGCCTTTCCGACCTTGATGAGCTGGACCAGTGAGTTCTTGGTCGGGCAGATGTAGGCACAGGACCCGCATTCCACGCAATCGTCGATATTCAACTCCTCGAGGTGTTCGAACAAGCCGGCGTCGGAGTATGACCCCAGAAGGTAAGGCATGAGGTTCATCGGGCAGCGGCGGACGCACTTGCCGCACCTGATGCAGGTGAAGTGCTCGGGCTCTTCCCTGAACACGGTGTCCGCGCGCAGCACGATAATGCCGGTAGTGCTCTTTATCACCGGGACATCGGTGGTGTGCTGGGTCAGACCCATCATCGGCCCTCCGATCAGCACTTTCCCCGGCTCCCCCGCGAACCCGCCCACGAACTGTATGACGTCCGCTATGGGAGTGCCTATCCTCGCCCGGACGTTGGCCCTTCCGGCGATCCCGTCCCCACCGACGGTCAGCACCCGTTCCACCACGGGCATCCCGGTGGTCAGGCAATCCATGACCGCCGCCGCGGTCCCCACGTTGCTCACCAGGACGCCTACGTCCATGGGCAGCCCGCCTGAAGGCACCTCGTTGCCGGTCACGTTCTTGATCAACGTCTTCTCCGCCCCCGTCGGGTAACGGCAGGGCAACTCGACGACCGTAACGCCGTTGGGCGCCCCCGCCGCGCGCATCGCTTCTATTGCACCCTTGCGGTTGTGCTCAATGCCCACCAGCAGCCTTGCCGCCCCGACGGTCCTCTGTATAACCAAGCCGCCCCTGACAACCGCCTCAGACCTCTCTACCATCACGCGGTAGTCACCGCTTAGATACGGCTCGCACTCCGACCCGTTCAGGATGACCGTATCAATCGCCTTGTCCGGCGGCGGAGCCAGCTTCACGTGGGTTGGAAAGGCCGCCCCACCCATGCCGACGATCCCGGCTTCCCTCACGCGCCTGCGCACTTCTTCGGCGGGAACCTCAAGGGGATCTAGGGCCGGCGGATGAGCCTCCAGCGTCTCGAATTCCCCGTCGGAGGCGATCTTCACGGCAAGCACGTCCCGCCCGGACGGATGTGGAAAAGGCGCTATCGCCTCCACGGTGCCCGAGACGCTCGAGTGCACGGGGGCCGAGACAAACGCGGACGAGTCACCGATCTTCTGGCCCACCACAACCCTGTCGCCGACCTCCACGACCGGATCGCACGGCGCTCCCAGGTGCTGGTTCATCGGGATCACCACGAACTCCGGCCGCGGGCCCGGCACTATTTTCATGGAGGTTGTCTGTTTCCGGGCCGGGGGGTGTACTCCCCCCTTGACGAAGAACGCGTGTTTTACCCTCTGGGTCCATCCCATTCCGGCAGTCCCCCAGACTGATACCAACGGCTTTTAAACAAAGCAAGCCTGAGCTACAATTAGAGGTACCTCAGGCAAACCTCCGCTATAATACCAGAGAAATGAGACAAGTCAAGAAAATTCTGAGCATAGTGGTGGCATCGCTGGTAGCGCTTGGCGCGGTGGTGCTCGTCGTATACCTGTCTTCTCGTGAAGGAGGACACGGGGAGCCGGCCGATACCTATCACTCGCCGACCCTCTTCGCGATGGATACGACCCTGAACATTACGGTCCAGGGCCGGGGCACGGCGCGCTCGAAGAAGGACGTGAGCGCGGGCGCCGCCCTGGCGCGGAAGATCGAGCGCGAGACCTCCAGGTTCAAGCCCGGCAGCGACGTGTCGAGGATCAACGCCCAGGCCGGCGTCGCGGCGGTGCCGGTGTCTGACGATACGCTCTGCCTGGTTCTCAAGGCCGTCGACTACGGAAGGCTGACGGGCGGCGCTTTCGACGTTACGATCGCGCCGATTGCCCAACTCTGGGGTTTCTACGACCAGAAGTACCGCGTGCCCTCCACGGAGGAGGTCGAAGCGGCACGCGGCCGGGTCGACTACCGGAGGATAGCGGTCGACGAGAAGAACAAGACGGTCATGCTGACGGAGGCGGGAATGCAGATGGACCTCGGCGGAATCGCCAAGGGATACGCCGTGGGGAAAATATGCGAGCTCTACCGGACCAGGGGCGTCGAGCACGCGCTCGTCAACTTCGGTGGGGCGATCGGAGCTATCGGGAACCGGTCCGACGGCGAAGACTGGGTTATCGGCATCAAGGACCCGCGAGCCGGGGGCGCCGAGCTCTCAGGCGAGCTCGAGTTGAGCGACGGTTTCGTCTGCTCTTCCGGGGACTACGAGCGTTACTTCATAAGGGGCACAAAGCGCTACTTTCACATCTTCGATCCGCGCACCGGCGCAAACCCGACCCTGGCGATGGCGACCACGGTGGCGGGGCCCGATCCCACCGTCACCGATATCCTCTCCACGACCCTGATCGTCATGGGACCGTCGGACGGCATGGAGTTCATGAAGACGCAGCCCGGCTACGAGGCGATCTTGATCGACAGTGCAGGCAAATTCCTGTTTACGCCGAACATGAAGAGTGAGTACGAGGTCGAGAGTAAGGAGCATCTCTGATGCGTTGCACGGGAACGGTGCTCGACAGCGCCACCGGAATTGCCAGGGTCCACATCGAGTCCAAGGCGTGCGACAACTGCCACGCGTGCGGTTTCGGGGCCGTTCGTGATGAGAAATCGATGGACGTAAACGCGCTCAATGAGGTCGGGGCCGCCCGAGGCGACAGCGTGCACCTGGAGGTATCCGGCAGGAAGGTGATGAACGCCTCCGCCATAGTATTCCTGATGCCGTTCGGAGCTTTCATAGCCGGCTTCCTGCTGGGCTACTTTCTCATCGGCCTGTGGGTCTCCAAGACCCCGGCGGCGCTGATAACGGGGGTTGTATTCCTGGCGGCTTCGTACTACCTGGTGCACGTTTTCGGCAACAGGATGAAGTTCGAGTTCGTGATAAAGGAGATCGTGGAGGACGGCGAGCCGGCATCGCCCGGCGACTCTCCGGACCTCGTGTAGCTGTCCGGTGCCTGTTTCGCGGCATCGGGCCGGCGCTTGAAGCCCGTCACGGCGGAAGGCGCCTGTGGTACATTTAACTCACGGCGGCGCCTGAAGAGGGGGTGAGGAGGATGCCGGAAACAGAGATTGGCAGGATCGCTCACTACTTCAACAAGATCGGAGTGGCCGCGATCGAGCTCTCCGGCGAGCTGAACGTCGGGGACAGGATACACGTCAAGGGCCACACGTCGGACTGGACGCAGGACATCGCCTCGATGCAGATCGAGCATGACTCCGTCGAGAAGGCCGGCCCCGGCGATTCGGTTGGTATCAAGGTCGAGGGGCACGCCCACGAGCACGACGTGGTATACAAGGTTACCGACTGAAGCTCGCGCCGCGTCGAAACGACCGGCGTAGTGGTGCTTCCGGCTTCGGTGGTGTCACGGGCCCAGGCCCATGACGTTGTGCCCGCCGTTCCATTTCCCGTGGTAGTCGAAGTACATGGGCCGCTCGACCACTATGTCTCGGTCACTCGTCACCACGGCGCTCGAGTCCCGGCCCGGTCCTAAAAAGCCGTTCACGTCCACCGTGTACCTCGAGCGCGCCGTGACCTGGATTTCCTGGACGCGGTTCTCGCCCGAGGACAGCATATAGGTGATGTCCACGTTGGCGGTTTGAGAAGAGGGGTTGAGTATCGTTATCCACTCCTCGAAGCCGTCGCGGGTGGTGCCCTCGGCGAGGCTCCACGATTTCCGGGCGGCGTTCGCGCCCATGACGTTGTGCCCGCCGTTCCATTTCCCGTGGTAGTCGAAGTACATGGGC
>CAZAIS010000048.1:7065-10791 GCA_964485255.1 uncultured Acidimicrobiales bacterium
GTTGAGTATCGTTATCCACTCCTCGAAGCCGTCGCGGGTGGTGCCCTCGGCGAGGTACGCCGTGGAACGCACCGGAAAATCGTTGCGCGAGATGTTTGACGCCATTTCCGCGCGCGCCGCCTCCCAGACGTCGGGGTCTCCACTCCACCCCACTGACCTGCCCTCGGCGTCCGCGAGGCCGTAGCGCACGACGGAGTCCACCGCGCTTGCCGCGAGCGAACTCTTGCCTTGCGCTCCCAGGAGCCACATGTACTCGTAGTCCTGCAGGCCCCGGCGCAGTGCTTTCATCCTCACCGAGGAGACCGGCCCGTCTATACCCACGTCATAACCGGGGTAGAAGAGGGTGCCGTCACCGTTGCCCCAGTCCGGCCAGGAACCGCCTCCCCTGCGCTGGTCGAAGGTCAACGGGTCGGTCCAGACGTCGTTGTCGGCGTGGGCGTCGTTGTATATGTCCTTCCAGTACATGCAATGCCAGTACACCCAGCACTCCACGCCGTACTTGTGAGCCAGCCATGGCCAGGTCCTCATCGCTTCGCCGGGGGTATCTATGAGCGGGCTTCCCGCGTAAGGCCGGCCGCCGTTGTAGGTCCAGGTCCTCTCACCCGCCGCCCGGCGAGCGTTCATCTCACCGGGCTCGTACGCTCCGGTCCCGGCGCACCAGATGTCCACGGATCCGAGGAGCGTGCCCCATGAAGGGTCCTGCGGTGTCGGCTGCTCCGTCAGCATCAACGGGAAACCCGCCTGCGACTCGTGGACAAGCTCAGCGTATCTTCTGATCTCGTCGTATGCCTCCGGGCTGTTCGGTTCGTCCAGGACCCACAAGAAGGTCCGCGCGCTCCAGCCCTTCTCTTCGAAGTGCTGCTTTACAAGGCGCAACATCCGCTTGAACGTACTCGCGAACTCGTCGCTGTAGAGCCCCCCGTGGTCGTCCGGGTACGGGAAACCCTGGTTTATCGGCAGGCAGATAGGGTCCATCCCCATGCCGTCGCCGTAAATGGGGCCGTCGTACAAAGGAGCGGCCAGCTCGTCGTGATAGGAATCCCAGTCGATCTCGAGGGAGTCGCCGGTGCCCGAGTAATCGAAGTACACCGGAGCGTCGATGTTGATGCGGTGCGCCCTCGCCATCCGGTAGTATTTCCGCTCGAGATCCCTGTAGTGCTGGTCGTATTTCCCCACGTGGTGACCGTTCGCAAGCTCGTCCTGGCCGAAGTAGAACCACGTCTTCATGTGAGTCTCGTCGCCCAGGGCGAAGTCGTACACCCGCACTTCCAGTCGGATCGAAAGTGGCGAATGCCCGCCGGCCTTCACGGTCAGGGTCCCCCGGTAAGCGCCCGCGGGCGTCCCCTTGGGTATGTACAGGTCCACCCAGATGCCCTGGTTCTTTCCGGCCGGCACCGCGAAGGGGGCACCCATGGAGGGAGAGTCGAACGGGATGAGCGCGTCAGGGTAGCTTCCCGCTCCGTCGCTGGACGGTTCGCCGTACATGGACGACGAAGGATCGTCAACGTCGAGGTAGTGCTCCCGGAACAGCGATACGTTCTCCGCGCCGATCGTGGCCGACGCCCCCTTGATGTCGCTTGCCCGGGCGCTGACGCCCGTCAACCCGGACGCGGGCGCCCGCACGATCAACTGGAACGCCAGGTACTCGTTTCGCGCTCCCTTGACGCTCACCGTTCGGGCGGAAGGCGACCAGATGCCCGATTCGCCACCGGCTGCGGCGTCCCTCCTCACCTTCTGGCAATCGGAGGCGGCCCAGACGCTCAGCGTCGCCGCGCTGGCGCTTCGCGGCAGCGCGCAGACCAGAAGCATTGCGAGTGCCGTCACCAGCGCCGGGACGGCGGGGGCCTTTCGCATCAACTCCGGGACCTCCTCGGTCGATGTCTCATTCCTATCATCGGCCGGGGACGCGTCCCCGGTAAGGGAACCAGGCTGTCAGGCGGGGTGCACGACGGCTATTCCGGTCTCCCTGAAGAAACCGACGTTGACGACGCGGGTGGAGCCGTGGGCGATGCGCGAGGCCCGCGGGTTGTGGACGTGCCCGAAGTAATGGTAGGCGGGCGAATGCTCCTCGATATAGCGCAGCGTGGCCTCGCTCCCGACCTCGTCCCGGTCCGCGAGGGTATCCCAGGTAAGATCCGCGATGGCCGGAGGATAATGCGTGCAGAGCACGTCGGTCGGCCCCAGGGACGCCACCAGTGAATCGTAGCGCTCGGTTGTCATCTCACCGGGGAGCCCCACGTTCCAGGGTCCGTGAGGCGCGCCGGAGACCATCCCGAACCGCTGGCCCTCCACCGTTACGACCCCGGCCTCCACCAGCTCGGCGGTGCTCCCGGCGAGCGACCGCATCGCCTCGGGGCTGTCGGTGTTCCCGTATAGCATGAAGCACTTACACGGTATGCTCGCGAAGAATTCCCTGTAGTTCTCGATCACGAGCTCGCGCACGCGCTGGGACTTCTCCGGTGTCCCCCCGACGACCTCGCGAATCCTCCTGCGCGCGTAGTCCTTGTCCTTGTTCGCGATGATGCCGAGGGCCTTGACGACCTCTTCGCGCGAGTAAACCTGTGCAAGGATGCCCTCGAGCGTCCTGAAATCGATTAGGTTGAGGTAATCTCCCAGGAGGACGGCAACGTCACCGGGCTCGAGCTGTCGCCTGAGAAAGGAATAAGCGCCGTGTATGTCCGAGATGACCTTTACAGCCATCGATCGACCACATGTTTCACGAGTACTCCTCCAGAATACGCCGCGCGTTTCGCTTCACCATCGTCGCGAGCTCTTTCGGTCCCTCCACTTTGACACCTTCTCCAAAGCGGACCAGGTAGTTGGCCAGCCACTCGAGATTCCTGGTGCGCAATTCCACAAGCACTGAGCCGTCAGGCCGCTCGACGATGCGGGCGGCCGGCCACTCCTCCGTTATCCGCCTGCCTCGACGGTCGGAGAAGCGCAGCTTCACCTGATGGGCCTTCCTCCCCGGCCTGTACTCGCCCACCACGCGGGGCACATCGAACGAACCGCGCGCGCGCCTCGATACGGGGTGATCGGTCAGCTTCACCGAGGCGATGCGATCGAGCCTGAAGAGCCTGAAGTCCTCGGAGGAGTGACACCACGCCATCAGGTACCAGAACCCTCGCGAGCAGATGAGCGATACCGGCTCGACCTCCCTGTGAGTCATCTCGTCACGTGAGAAGCTCCAGTAGTCGATCTCGAGGTTCATCCCCTGCTCCAGACCCCGGTCGATGATGTCCCGCATGTTGCCCTCGTAGGCCCGCATCTCAACCTCTATGCGCGCTATTATGTCATCGAGCTTCTCCCTGCTCTCCTCCGATAGCGCCTTCTCGATCTTGCCGAGCGCCGATTCCAGGGCACCGCCGGGGGTGAACACCCCGGAGCGGACCAGGGCGCTGCCGGAAACGAAAAGTGAGAGCGCCTCCTGGCGCGTCAAATTGAGAGGGCGCTTGAAGTAGTCCGCAAACATCATGCGTATCCGCCCACCTTCCAGCGACCACTCCATGAGATCGGCCGGAGAGTAATCCGGGACGCCGCACATCTGCAACGTGTCGAGGTCCTGCATGAGAGTGGCTTCGTCTATTTCGAACTCGAGGCAGAGCTCCCCGACGTCGGCGCCCTCGCGCCGTGCGAGAAACGGGACCATTAGCAGCATCCTGTTGAGCCTCTCGGACACCCTGGAACCCATCAGGTCTCGAGCCCCTCGAGCACTCCCCGAACGCG
>CAZAIS010000049.1:0-10288 GCA_964485255.1 uncultured Acidimicrobiales bacterium
CGGTTGGAGAATCGTTTCGTCAATCCGACTTCGAAGGCGTGGTAGAGGTTCATGTCCAGCACCTGCAGGGTCTTGCGGACCTCGCTGGGGGGTACCACGAGCATCATGCCCAGCCCCATGTTGAACGTTCGCAGCATCTCGTGAATGTCTATCTCGCCTACCTTCTGCAAGAACGTGAAGATGTTCTTGATCGGCCAACTGCCGTAGCAGATCTCCGCGTGCACGCCGTCCGGGAGCGCGCGCGGCAGGTTGTCGGTTATGCCGCCGCCAGTCACGTGGGCTATCGCCTTCACGTCGCACTCCTCGATTACGCCGAGCACCCCCGGGGTGTAGATGATCGAAGGGGTCAGCAGCTCGAGCCCCAGTGGGTTGGCGAATTCCTTGGAGTGGTTGTCCAGGTTGAATTCGCCCTCCTCGAACAGGAGCTTCCGCGCCAGCGAGTAGCCGTTGGAGTGCAGGCCCGAGGACGCTATCCCGATTACCCTGTCCTCCGGCCGGACCCTGGAACCGTCGATAATCCCGTCCTTCTCGACCACTCCCACGCAGAAACCGGCGAGGTCGTAGTCGTCCGGGTCCATCACCCCCGGATGTTCCGCTATCTCACCGCCGATCAGCGCGCAACCCGCCCTGAGGCAACCCTCGGCCACGCCGCCGACGATGCTTTCCATCTTCTCGGGAACGACCTTTCCGGTGGCGATGTAGTCCTGGAAGAACAACGGTTCGGCCCCGCAGGTCACGACGTCGTCCGCGCACATCGCGACCAGGTCGATCCCCAGCGTGTCGTGCTTGTCCAGCATCCGGGCGAGCTTGATCTTCGTGCCGACACCGTCGGTGCCCGAGGCGATGACGGGGTTTCGGTACCTGCCGAGATCGAGCTCGAACAGCGAGCTGAATCCGCCTATGCCGGTGAGGACCTCCGGTCGCATGGTCGCCGCCACCTTACCCTTGATGAGCTCGACGGCCTTCTGGCCGGCCGCGATGTCCACGCCGGCCCATCGGTAGTCCTTCGCCTGCTGCTCGTTCCCATCGTCCATTCCACAGCCCCCTTGATTCAGGCCCTGGTCTTCTCCTCCAGCCGGAACTTCGACATCTTGAAGTCCTCGGGCACCTGGATCGGGTATTCCCCGTCGAAGCATGCCGTGCAGAACCTCTCCTTCGCCCCGCCGCACGACTTCACCAGGCTGTCCATGCCAAGGTAATGCAGTGAATCGGCGCACAGGAATTCCCTGATCTCTTCCACGGAGAGCCGGGAGGCGATGAGCTCGCTTCTATCCGCGGTGTCTATGCCGTAGAAACAGGGGTAGCTTATGGGGGGCGAACTCACCCTCATGTGCACCTCGGCGGCGCCCGCGGCCTTGAGGATGCCCACGATCTTCCTGCTGGTGGTGCCGCGCACGATCGAGTCGTCCACCACCACGAGACGCTTGCCCTCCAGCACACGCGAGAGGGGGTTCAGCTTGAGCCGCACGCCCAGTTGCCTTATCGATTGCGTGGGCTGGATGAACGTCCTGCCGATGTAACGGTTCTTGATGAGGCCCTCCCCGAAAGGTATGCCCGACCTCTCCGCGAAACCTATGGCCGCCGGGACGCCCGAGTCGGGCACGGGTATCACGATGTCCGCTTCGACCGGGGCCTCCTCGGCCAGGCGCATCCCCATCTCTTTTCGCGCCTCGTAGAGGACCTGGTCGTAGAGCGAGGAGTCCGGGCGCGCGAAATAGATGAACTCGAAGATGCACAGCGAAGGCCTGGCCGCCGGGGCGAACCGCCGGGACGTGATACCGTCCGGGCCGACGCGGACTATCTCCCCCGGCTCGATCTCCCGCAGGAAACGGGCGCCGACGACGTCCAGCGCCGCGGTCTCGCTGGCGATGAACGTCGCCCCGTCGCGCTGGCCGATGCACAGCGGGCGGATCCCGAAGGGGTCCCGCAGGCCGTAGAGCCCTTCTTCCGTGAGTATCACGGCGGAGAAAGCCCCGAGTAGCCTGGGGAACATCTCTTCGACGGCGCCCGCCGTGGTCTTGGCGTTCGAGAAGCCCAGCATGGAACTCATGACTTCGGTGTCCGTGCTGGACGTGAAAGTCGCGCCCCGGTCCGCCAGCCATCCGCGCAGTGCCTCGGTGTTGACCAGGTTGCCGTTGTGGGCGAACGCGTGCGGCCCCCTGGAGGTGACGTCGTACATGGGCTGGGCGTTCTCCCAGTAGGTGGACCCGGTCGTCGAATACCTTACGTGCCCGATGGCCGCGTGCCCGCGCAGGCTTACGAAGCTGTTTTCGTTGAAGACCTGGGAAACCAGTCCCATGTCCTTCACGACTATGATTCCATCGCCGCCCGTAACGGCGATCCCCGCGCTTTCCTGCCCCCGGTGCTGCAGCGCGTAAAGCCCGAAGTAGGTCACCCGGGCCACCTCTTCGCCGGGGGCCCAGACCCCGAATACGCCGCAGGCCTCCTCGGGGGAATCGACACCCGGCCCGCGTTCATGAATGTCTTTCACGGCCTCATTATCCCTTTACACTAGACACAACGTGTTGATAAATGACAATGCCCGGTTCCAGCGGCGCCGGGGGCGCCGGCGTTCACGCTCTATTCGCCGTCCCCGGTAAACGCTCATCAGTGGTGAGCTCCGGCAATCATCTTCTCGAGGGCCGAATCGTAGATCTCCTTGATGTCATCGAGCGCCAGCTCGAACGAACCGGTGACACTCACGGTAGGGCCGCCCACCTCTCCGATATCGCGGCACGGAACCCCCTTGTCATCCGCCAGCTTCCTGAAAGCGTCGAGGTCCGCGGGTGACACGCTGACGAGTGCCCTGGCCTGGGACTCGCTGAAAAGAGCCACGTAAGGCTGGAGGCCCCCGGGAAGCTCGATCCTCGCTCCCAGCCCCCCCTGCATGCAAGACTCCGCGAGGGCCACCGCCAACCCCCCCTCGGAGAGGTCGTGCGCGGAAGCCAGAAGGCGCTTCGCGGCCCCCCCCGTAAGGCACTCGATCAAGGCCCTCTCGGCGTCCCAATCGACAGCGGGCGGCTTGCCGGCAACCTTGCCGTGCAGCACCTTCAGGTATTCGCTGCCGCCCAGCTCCTCGCGCGTTTCACCCAGCAGCAGGACCCGGTCACCCTCGGCCTTGAAGCCGGAGGTGACCCTGTTGTCAACGTCCGGGATCAGGCCGAGCATGCCGATCACCGGGGTCGGGTAGATCGCCTCCCCGAACGACTCGTTGTAGAAGCTGACGTTGCCGCCCACGACCGGGGTCTCGAGTCTCCTGCAGCCTTCCGCCAGGCCCTCCACGGCCTGCACGAACTGCCAGAAGATTGTCGGCTTCTCGGGGTTGCCGAAGTTGAGGCAGTTGGTTATCGCTACCGGTGTCGCGCCGGTGCAGGCCACGTTACGCCCGCTCTCCGCGAGGGCGGCCTGGGTCCCCACGTAGGGGTCGAGGTAGACGTAGCGCCCGTTGCAGTCACACGTCAGGGCAAGTCCCGCCCCGGTCTCCTTGACCCGGAGGACGCCCGCGTCTCCACCGGGGAGCAGGACGCTGTTGAGGCGGACCATGTGGTCGTACTGGTCGTAAACCCAGCGCCTGGAGCAGATGTTGGCCGAACCCAGCAGCTTGACCAGGGCTTCCCCGCAGTCCGCCGGCGCTCCCAGGCTCGCCGGGTCGAAGGCGCCAACCTCGTCCAGGTAGTCCGGGCGCTCGGCGGCCCGGTGATACTCGGGGCCCTGGGCGAGCGAGCTCGCCGGCACGCACGCCACGACCTCGCCGTCCATCAACAGGCGCAGGTCGTCCCCTTCGGTCACCTCGGCGAGCGGCGTGGCGTCCAGCCCCCACTTGTCGCATATGTCCAGTACTTCCTGGAGGTTATCCGGGGAGCAGATCGCGAACATCCTTTCCTGGGACTCGGACATCATGATCTCGATCGGCTCCATGTCCTTTTCCCTCAACGGGACCCTGGAGACGTCCACGTCCATCCCGCACCCACCGCGCTCGGCGGTCTCGCAGGTCGCGCAGGTCAACCCTGCGCCGCCCAGGTCCTGCAGGCCGAGCAACAGGTTCTTGTCCAGCATCTCCAGGCAGGCCTCTATCTCGAGCTTCTCGGTGAAAGGGTCGCCGACCTGGACGCTGGGGCGCTTGTCGGCGCTGGTCTCGTCGAACTCCTGTGAGGCGAGCACGCTCACCCCGCCGATGCCGTCGCGGCCGGTGCTGGACCCCATCAGTATGCCGATGCTACCGGGAATAGACGCCCGCCCGAGTATCAGCCTGTCCCTGGGCATGATCCCGAGGCTCATCACGTTGATGAGGGGGTTCTCCTCGTAAGCCTCCTCGAAGTAGAGGTCGCCCGCCACCGTGGGGATGCCCAGGCAGTTGCCGTAGGACGCTATGCCCGCGACGACCCCGTCCAGGAGGTACCTCGTCCTGGGATTCTCGAGGGAGCCGAACCTCAGGGGATCGAGGCTCGCTATGGGCCTCGCCCCCATCGTGAAGATGTCCCGGACCATTCCGCCCACACCGGTGGCCGCTCCCTGGAACGGCTCGACGGCGCTGGGATGGTTGTGGGACTCCATCTTGAAGACGACGGCGTAACCGTCGCCTATGTCCACCACGCCGGCGTTCTCGCCGGGGCCCATCAACATGCGCGGCCCCTCCGTGGGGAGCTTGCGCAGTTGCTCCTTCGAGCTCTTGTAGCTGCAGTGCTCCGACCACATGACCGAGTACATCCCGAGCTCGACCTTGTTGGGGTCGCGCCCGAGAACGCTCTTGATCGCGTCATATTCCTCGGCCGTGAGCCCGAGTTCCTCGTATAGCTCCGGCAAACCCATCACTCCCTGTGCCTAGCCGCCGCCCAGCGGCGGAAAGATCGAAACGACGTCATCCTGCTTCAGCTTCGTCCTCTTGCCTTTCATCTGCGCGACGTTCCTGCCGTTGACGAGCACGGTGCTGATCTTCAAGTACTTGTCCAGCTTTCCTTCGTAGTCGGTCGAGAGGCGATCGAGGAGCTCTTTCACGGTTGCCGCGGAGACCCGGGCTTCCCGGGCCCCGGCGGCCTGTCTGAGAGTCGCGTAGAACTTGACGGTAGGCATGCGCTTTAGGTCCGCACCCCCAGTTTGGCCAGCGTGCCGGGGGTCGGCGCCCCGCGGCGGTCCAGCCCCCTCAGCCGGTAGTAGACGGGCAGCATCCTGGCAAGAGGGACCCTTGAGCGGGGATCGGACGTCTGCAACTCCTCCGTCGCCCGCTTCGGCAACGTGTCCTCGACGCCGGTGATTCCCTCTCTCATGTTGAACATGCGCTCGATCAGGTATGTCCGCTGACCCACCTCTATGTACTTGCCGAAGGTCATCTTCATGCCCGTGAGATCCGTGATCGCCTTCGGGTGCTGCAGCAGCTCCATGGGAGGGACGAAAGCGAGAGCCCCGGGGTACTTGAGCAACAGGGATATGGCGGGTCCCACGGTCTCCAGCACCTTGGCGGCGACGCGGAACAGCAATCCGGACGGGTTCAGGCCCAGCGCCTGCTTTGGTATCGCCGTGAAAGCAGTGAACTGGCAACTGCCCGCGTCGGACAGGGAGTCGAGCAGGATCTGCATCATGGTCGCCAGGTGGGGCTTGGCATGCGTGGTCAGCGGGTCCATGGTCAGGGGGCCGTTCGCCTCGAAGTAGATCATGTACCCGCCGCCTATGTGACAACCGCCCCGGTTCGCCACGGCGTAGCCGAGCGCGTGGCCTACGGCGCCGCGCGGCTCGTAGGCCGCGAGCTCCATTCCCTTGGCGTGCATCGCGAATTCCCTGCCCCCGTACTTCTCGGACATGGCCTTGACGCCGTTGGCGAGGTCGTTCCCCAGGCCCCGGCGGTAGGCGATGTCCCGTATCATCTCCGAGATGCCCTCCGCCTGGCCGAACTCAAGGTCCGTCTCGATCATTCCTTTCTCCGCGAGCTCCATGGTGAAACCCAGGGTGTTGCCCAGGGAGATGGTGTCCATGCCCATCAGGTCGGCCTCGTAGTTCCACTTGCATATCTTGGCGAGGTCGGAGTTCTCGATGTTGGGGCCCAGCAGGCCCAGGGTCTCGTACTCGGGGCCCTTGACGTCCTTGCCGTCAACCGTCACCCGCCGCCCGCACTTTATCACGCACGAGGGGCAGCCGAAATTTTTCGTTAAAAGTGTGTCGGCCAATACCTCGCCGCTCACCGACTCCGCCCCCTCGAAGCTCCCGCGCTTGAAGTTGTGGGTCGGCATCGTGTTGGTGGCGTTGCAGCGGTTCACAAACACGGCCGTGCCGTAGGAGGGCATCATCTCGCCCGTGGACGGGTGCTCCTGGAGGATCTTTATCCAGCGCTTGACGTCGGCCTGGAACTTCTCGGGCCTGGCGACCGGCGTCTTGGCTTTTCCCTTGGCGGTGATCGCCTTGATGTTCTTGGAGCCCATGACCGCCCCGGCGCCGCCGCGCCCGGCGGCGCGCTCCTGGGAGATTATGCATGCGTACAGTACGCCGTTCTCCCCGGCGGGTCCTATGACTATCTTGCCGGTACCCTTCGGCAGCTTCTCCTGCGTCTGCTCGGTGTCCAGGCCCCACAGCTCGGAAGCGTCACGCAGCTCCACCTCGCCGTTTTCCACGTGGATCCAGGTAGGGTTTTCGGCTCTGCCCCGGATGACCACGCCGTCGAACCCGGCGCGCTTGAGGGACATCCCGAAGTTCCCTCCGCAGTTGCAGGACAGTACCCCGCCGGTCAGGGGGGACTTGGTCGACACGTTGAACCTGCTGGTGCAGGGGGCGCCGGACCCCACGAGCGGCCCGGTATTCGCTATCAGAACGTTCTCGGGCCCGAGCGGGTCGGCCCCCTTGGGGACCGTGTCGTAGAGGATGCGGGTCGCCAGGCCCTTGCTTCCGAGATACTGCTCGCGGAGCTCGTCGGAAACCGGGTACTCTCCCACCTCGCCGGTGGAGAGGTCGATGTCGAGGAATTTTCCCATGTATCCGCTATATTTACTGCTCATTCATGTCTCCCGTATCGGCGTCTCGGCGATGTGATTATATCAATAAGAAAACACGTCTAGGGTCCGGGAATGGATTTGGGTCCACCTGGAGGCCGTCTCCGGCGGTCCGTGGAAACTGAAACCTCGATAAACAGCTTCAGCACGGCATTTCAGGACGATTCGCCCGGTTCCTGTCGTGTGGCCGGAAGCCCTCCTCCTCCTCGGGCGGGCTCCGGAGGGCCGGCGGCGGGGCGAAACGGGTTCGCTACCGCCCGCGCTCCCGTGCCACCTCCGGTCCGGATACGCCGGAGGCGAAATCAGAAACAGCCGAGCTCGCAACTGGTAATCTTGATATCCACGAGATCGAGCGCGCGCCCGATGAGAGCCAGCGGGGCGTCAAGCTCTTTCGACAGGTCGTGAGCGGCCGCGCACGTCATGCGTCCCTCTACTGCTGCTTTCCTGACCGCTTCGATGATGTTCTGTGGAATATCCTCGGGCATCTCGCTCCCTCCCAGGGCGGCGAAGGTCATGTCCAGCGCTTTTCTGAACGCCATTCGCCGTCCCGCGTCGTCTCTGTAGATGAGCACCTTTCTGGCGCCTGTATCCTCCTTGGTTGCGGCCTCGAGCCCCCTGTCACCATCCGGGCCGAACGATTCTCCCAGGCTGACGATCACCAGGTCCGCGCCCTTGCTCGCGGCGCGCACCTCCTCCGCCAGCACGTCAAACGGCGTGTCCGTGATGAATACCCCGAAGCAGGTCTCGAGACCCGCGAACGGTTCGTTGGTCTCGATGACTACAGGCGCCTTTTCGTCCAGACCCGAGTCACGCAGCCATCTCTCTATCTGTTCTCCCGCCGCGGGCTCCTCCTCTTTCGTTCCTCGCTCGAGCGCAAGGAGCATGGAATCGGGCACGCCCGCCTGGACGTGCTCCGCGAGCAGCCGCCTCAAGCCCGTGCCGCTGACCTTGATTATGTTCATCGGCCACCGTCCTCGTAATGCCCCGGCTCGCGGCGCAACCCCGCGGCCGAGCGCATGTCATCCGGTTCGTTGATGTTCATCAGAAGCCTGCCGGTGGGATCCAATCTCCTCAGCTCCATCCATGGTAAGTATGACACCTTCACGTTCTTTAAAAAATCCGTTACCTTGAGGTTGCCGGTCTCCAGTTGAGCCTCGATGACCGGGATGCAGGAGGGACGATAGGAGGCGTGCAACGGCTCGAGCCCGTCCGGCGTCCGTGGAACGGCGGCCTGGAATCCTTCGAGTCTTTCGACGACCAAGGAAACCGCCTCCCTCCTGATGAACGGCAGATCGCACGCAACGACAAAATTTTCACGCGCCCCGGACAGAAGAAGCCCGCTGAGAATCCCGCCGAGCGGCCCTTTCCCGACGACTGGCTCCTCCACCACCCGCACTCCCTCGCTTTCGTATACCCTCAGTTTCTCCATGCGGATTCCGTTGCCCACGACCAGGATCTCGTCGAACAGCCCGGCCATGACCTCGATCTGGATATCGATCACCCGCCGGCCGGAGACCTCCATGAAAGCCTTGTCGCCCGGCATACGCCTGCTGGTCCCTCCCGCGAGTATTATCCCGGTGGTCATCATGCACCACCGATTCGCGAAGGGTGTGAATAAACGTTGAATCCCGCTCCACGAAGAAAGCCGACCAGCGTAACGCCGGTCTTTCTGCCAACCTCCACCCCGAGCGCGGTCGGCGCTGAAACCGAACACATCAAGGGAACTCCGGCGCGCGCGGCCTTCAGCACCATCTCGTAGGACAGCCTCCCGGAAAAGATGATTCCCTTGTTCCAGGCTTCTTCACCGGACATGAGAAGGTGCCCGAGAGCCTTGTCGACGGCATTGTGACGGCCGATGTCCTCCTTGACGACGAGGAGTTCTCCCTCGCTGTTGAAGACACCGGCTCCGTGCGTTCCTCCACTCATCCGGAAGACGTCCTGCTCCGCCAGGAGGCCGTCGGGCAACCCCACTACGACCTCGGGCGTGAATCGCTGCCGGCTTTCCACGTATACGGAAGAAAGGTCGAACTCCCTCTTGATGTCGGCCTTCCCGCATCCCGTGCGGACGACAAGGGCCGTGGTGAAGCGGTCCGCGCCATCCTCCAGCCTCGCCCGGATCTCGACCACGCTGCCCGTATCACCCGCGCCGTCTCCGGCTTCCATGCTTGAGAAACCGCCGTCCGTGCGGTGCTCAATCGACTCGATCTGACCGCGTTCCCTTACCAGCCCCTCGCTGTAACAGAACCCCGCGGCAAGGTGTATGTCGTCACCAGGCAGCCTCATCAGGTACACCAGGGTGCTTCCGTTCAGGCGCACCTCCAGGGGCTCCTCACGCGCCACCACGTCGTCGACAGGAAACGAGCGCCCTTCACGGAACCGAAGGATCTCGACCGGTACGAGCGATTGCTGCAGTTGTTCGTTGTTGGATTCCACCATTACACAAACGCCCTGGAACGAAGAGAACTCCGGGCCGCCGGACCGTCCGCTATCACGCTCCGGCACCCCCGCCGAGTACCGCCTCGATCGTCCCGATGAGTTCGTCCGGCTTGAACGGCTTCTTGATGTAGCCCTGAGCACCAAGGGAGAGGCCTTTCTCTACATGCGCGCTTCCCGTCCGCGCCGACACGAAGACGACCGGTATGTGCCTGGTATCCTCATCCAGCTTGAGCTTGCGCATTACCTCGAATCCGTCGATGTCCGGCATCATGATGTCGAGGAGGACTACGTCGGGCAACTCGCGCTTGACGAGGGCGTACCCCCTCAATCCGCTGTAGGCCTCGAGCGATTCCATACCCGCGACCTTGAGCATCACCCGGATGACCTTCACCATGTCGAGGTCATCATCGATGATGACTACCCGAAGGGGCTTTTTTTTGCCTTGTTCCGCCACTGCCGATCCTTGCTGTGGATACTCACTCATTGTACACAAGATATCCAGGCCCTGCGCCGCCGCCGAGCAGGACCAGGTCGCCCGTTCGTCCACTTCTTGACCCCCGTTCCCGCGACAATTAGCATAGGCAAGTGAAGCTGAGGTCATTCCACCCGGATCTACTGAAAAGAGCGCCTCTTGGACGACAACGTAACAGTCCTGCTTGAAAAAGTATCGAAGACCTACCAGATGGGCGAAGTCGAGGTCAAAGCCCTGAAAGAGGTGGACCTTACCGCCACCAAGGGGGAGTTCATAGTCGCGCTCGGGCCGAGCGGTTCCGGCAAGACGACCATGCTGAACTGCATCGGCGGGATAGACTCGCCCACCAGCGGAAAGATCGTCGTGGGAGGCCACGACATCTCGGAGCTCAACGAGAAGGAGTTGA
>CAZAIS010000050.1:0-10085 GCA_964485255.1 uncultured Acidimicrobiales bacterium
GAAGCGCGCCCCGCCGCAGGCGCCCGGCACTTCGCGCGGCTCGAGCTCGCCGAAGACGAACGCCCCGCGGGCGCCCATTTCAACCGACCGCGCGGCACGCTCGGGACTGCCCTCGATCACGAATACCTCGCAGCCCTCCGCGAGGGCCGCCTTGAGCACCATGAGCCCGATGACCCCGGCGCCGACGACGAGTACGGGCCCGCCGCTTTCCACGCCGGACCTCGCGAACGCGTGCACCCCCACCGCGGCCGGCTCCGCTATGGCTCCGGACGTCAAGTCCACGCCCTCCCCAAGCGGATGGAGCCTCCCCTGGCCAACCGCGACCAGCTCGCACATCGCGCCCGGCGCCTGGAACCCCATGACCTTGAGGTTCTCGCAGATGTTGTACCGGCCGGAGATGCATTGGTGGCATTTCCCGCAGAACAGGGACGGCTCGACGCAGACGTCGGTATTCAGCCAGCCCTCATCGACGCCCTCGCCCAGCGACACCACGGTCCCCGAGAACTCGTGCCCGGGAGTGACCGGATAAATGACCAGCGGATGCTCGCCGTGGAATGAATGCAGGTCGCTCCCGCAGATGCCGCAGGCGGCCACCTCGACCACTACCTCCCCGGGACCCGGCGCGGGCTCGGCGCAGGTCTCGAGGACCAGCTCGCCCGGCCCATATAGCATCGCGCGTTTCAATTGAACCCCGCCCTCCATTCTCCGAGTCGTCAGCGAAACGTCGTTGTGCCTTTGACGAGCAGGCGGACAGCGAATATCGCGTGTATCGACATAGCGCGAGTATACAAGAGAAGCACGGTCCGGGCACGATTCACGCCCTTGTGGCAAGTCACCGGCACGGAATAGAATACGGGTCGCGCGCAATATTGGAACAACTGATCTTGCGCAACATCGAAATGACGGTTCGCGGGCAGTATTGAAACAAACGGTCGCGCGCACTGTCCAGACGCACATGAAAGGACCGTGTCATGAAGACTCTCGTCACGTACGTCTCTACTACCGGCAACACCAGGAAGGTCGCCGAGGCCATCTTCGAGGTTCTCCCGGGGGACAAGCAGATCAAGGAACTCGACGACACCGTGAGCCTCGAGAACTTCGACCTTGTCTTTTTCGGCTTCCCCGTCATCGCCTTCGGGCCCAACCCCCAGGCAAAGGAATACCTCGAGAAGAACGCGGCGGGCTTAAGGCTAGCGCTGTTCGTGACGCACGCGGCCCCGGAGGACTCCGTGGAGCTTCAGGAGTGGCTTGACAACTGCCGCGGGGCCGCGACCGGCGCCGAGGTCGCAGGCTTCTTCAACTGCCAGGGCCAGCTCGATCCCGCCGTCGCGGAAATGCTCCGCAAGAGCGACAACGAGCAGCTCCGCGGTTTCGGCGAGCGGGGGCCCTCCACGATGGGGCAGCCGGACGAGGCAAGGCTGCAGCGCGCCCGCGAGTTCGCGAAGAAGGTGCTCGAGGAACTTCACGGAACGAAAGCGACGGGTTGCGCTTGACAATGCGCGGCCCGGAAGAGGAGGGTCCATGAGCGGTGAAAATCTCCAGAAGACCACGTACTGCGGACTTTACTGCGGAAACTGCTCCTTCGGGACGGGAGCCATACCCGACCTCGCGCGCGACCTGCGCAAGGAACTCAGGGAGCAGAGATTCGACAAGGTCGCCGAGCTGATCCCTTTCCCGGAGTTCAAGAAGTACCCCGAGTGCTACGAGGTCCTGGGCGCGATGGTGAAGCTCCGGTGCAAGGGATGCCGGGGCGGCACTCGCTCCAGGTACTGCGAGATCGCGAGGTGCGTGATCGAGCACGAGGTCGCCGGCTGCTGGGAGTGCGACTCGTTCGACGGCTGCGGGAAGCTCGATTTCCTTGCCGCCGTGCACGGGGACGCGCATCTTAAAAACCTGCGCAAGATAAAGAAGGCCGGGGTGGACGCGTGGGTCGAGGGCGGACCCCTCTGGTACAGTTCCCCCAGGAAGAGATGAGCGCCCCCGACCGTTAAGGCAAAACGCCCGGAACTCCGCCGGAATGTGAGACCGTGCGCCTCTTACGCTCCAGCGGTCATCGCGCTTGGCGTGCGGGCACCAGTAACACTTTCCGGTGAACAGCCTGTGAACACTCCCCGTCGCGGTACGCGGGCGTCCTGTATAAGTGTCAGTCCTTGCCGGTGAAGAACCTGTAGAACCACCAGGCTACGCTGGAGACGAACAGGCCGACGACCGCGTAAAAGGCAAGGGGGCTGCGCTTCCTGAGCTGGTACAGGTTGACGCTCCAGCCTATTCCAGCCACGTGCGGCGTGAAGATTCGCTCGTCGTCGGGGTTCCACATCCGTTCCTTCAAGCGACGGTAGGTCGGGGGTCTGAAATCGTAGGGGACTCCAAGGACATTTCCCTGCTTCTCCATGGCTCCTCCTGTTCGCCGGTACGCTCATCGCCCCGGTCGGATACTATTATCCCATTGAAACTGCCGGCTACGAAACAGGGACGCAAATGGAAGAGAACCTTCACCGGTTGCTCATAACCAGGGCGCTGGAGCTTGGCGCGAGCGATGCCAGGATCGTATCCACGGAGATAGTGAGCGTCGAGGACCATTTCCCGGACCTGTGCAAGCCGCCGCAATGCGACGGCTACGGCCTGTCGGCCAACTGCCCTCCCCACGTCATGTCCCCGGCCAGTTTCCGGTCGCTGCTCGGCCGCCACCGGCACGCCCTCGTATTCAAGGTCGACTGCCCGATGGAGATAATGCTCGACGAAGACCAGCGCGACGACGTCAACAGGCTCGTGCAGGACATCGCCGCGAAGGTAGAGACACTCGCGGTCGAAAGCGGGTTTGCCGGGGCGAGGGGGCTGGCGTTCGGCTCGTGCAAGCGCATCTTCTGCGGACGGTTCGAGACCTGCAGGGTCATAAGCGGTGACGGCACCTGCAGGAACCCGGACCGCTCCCGGCCTTCCATGTCGGGCCTGGGCGTCAATTTCAACAAGCTTAACGCCGCCCTCGGCTGGAACGCCCGCGCCACCGCCGAGGCAAGCGGCCTTGCCGGCGAGCCCATGACCACTGTCACCGGCATGGTCCTCATTTAACTTTTGGGGGTCAGGTCTAGTTTGTTAAGCTTTGACTCTTCGGCTTTACCGCGGCGACGTCATCAACCTGGATCTCCGCAAGGGTCAGTCACGCACGACGCGCGGACGTGTCATCACCTGGAATGAAAATACCGGGACAATCGCCTAATCGGGGGTTACTTTCGGAACAGGTCCATTGCGTAGAGCTTTGACTCTTCGGGGTCCGGTCGTTTTACGGTTCACGGAGCCCGAGCCCGCGACAAGCGCCGCGCGGCTGTCAGTCCTCATCAAGGGTCGTGGGTCCGGCTCCTATGAGCTCCTCTATCCTCTTGACCATCCGTGCCAGGTCAAAGGGCTTGAGAAGGCACTCCTTGACAGCGGGATGCCCCTTCACCATATCCAGCATGTGGGGGTAAGCGGTCATGACGATCACGGGGATCCCGCGGCCGTCATCAGACGATTCCAGCTCCTGCACGACGTCGACGCCCGTTACCCCGGGCAAGGCGATGTCCAGGAGTATCACGTCAGGGTTCTTTTCGCGGGCGATTGCGATGGCGGACGCGCCGCTGATCGCGAGGTCGGTCTCGTAGCCCTCCGCCCAGAGGCGCGTGTTCAGCATCTTCACGAGAGACGCGTCGTCATCCACAACCAGTACTCTCCCCTTGCCGGGCAATGATTTCACCTTCCCCGGACGCTCTTGCCGGAACGGGCGTCCTTTCGTGTCCCGCCAACCACGGCGGTCCGAACACATCATATTCTATTGTCGAATCGATGGCACCAATACCTTGAGCAACGCCCGGCGCGACCCGGCCGGCGAGCGGGCGAAGCGCCCAGGTCTTATAATGATGTCACGCTCATTCTGCGGAACGCGCGATAATGTAAAGGGGCGCGGAACACGGCGGGTATGTACGGTATCCTTTCCAAGCCACGCGCGGGGAGGCGCGGGCGCGGGGAGACGGTCGGACTCAAGACGGGAGCTGGTCAATGGCTGACAAGGAAAGCGACAAGAGGCCGAGCGCCGGCAAGTACAGGA
Organism: uncultured Acidimicrobiales bacterium; assembly: GCA_964485255.1. Classification (GTDB taxonomy): domain Bacteria; phylum Actinomycetota; class Geothermincolia; order Fen-727; family Anoxymicrobiaceae; genus CAZEJS01. The sequence continues at coordinate 4,082 of CAZAIS010000050.1, forward strand.
AAGCAATAAAGATCGACGCGAGGAAGCTGGACGACGCTTACAAGGCGATGGGGGCGCGGGCGTACAGGCTGTACCGGGACGGAAAGATAAAACACGAGGACCTTGTCGAGGTCGCGGCCGAGATAGACCATTTGGTTGCCCACGTGGAGGCGAACAAGGCCCAGCTCGACAAGGTCATCATGGAGAGAAAAGGCCTGAAGTGCCCCTACTGCGAAGTGAAGTCGGCTCCTGGCTCGAAGTTCTGCCCGGGATGCGGACGCGAGTTGCCTCTCCCCTCGGACCTGATCGAGACCGAGAAGGCCCCCTGCCCGAATTGCGCGAAGCCCGTTCCGGCGGGCACGAAATACTGCATGCACTGCGGCCAGAGGATTTGAGAACGGCCGGGCACACCGGCGAGACCGCGGGCGCCCCCGTGTCGCGGTGGCCCTATCCCTCGATGTAATCCCGCAGGCAACCGCTGATCGCGGGGTTGCCGAGCTTCGAGAGGGTCTTCGACTCGATCTGGCGGATCCTCTCCCGCGTCACGCCGAAGACGTTTCCCACTTCTTCCAGCGTCCTCGTTTTCCCGTCGAGCAGGCCGAATCGCAACTGCACAATCCTCTTCTCCCTGGTCGACAGGTCGTCGAGGACCTGCTCCAACTGCTCTCGAAGCAGGGCATACGCCGCAACGTCCATCGGCGCCTTGGCGCTATGGTCCTGGATGAAATCCGAGAGTATCGTACCGTCCTCCGTACCGATGGGCGCTTCGAGCGATACCGGGATTTCACTGACCTTCATTATCATCCTGACCTTCTCAACGCTGATATCCATCTCGCGGGCTATTTCCTCCGGTGTCGGTTCGCACCCCTTCTCCTGCAGCAGGCGAAGCTGAACCTTGCCCAGCTTGTTCATGTTCTCGACCATGTGAACGGGAACGCGGATGGTCCTGGCCTGATCGGCAATGGCCCTCGTGACAGACTGCCGGATCCACCAGGTGGCGTAGGTGCTGAACTTGAATCCCTTCGTATAGTCAAATTTCTCGACGCCCCGTATCAGACCCAGGTTGCCCTCCTGGACAAGGTCGAGAAACATCATCCCGCGCCCCACGTAACGCTTCGCGATGCTGACGACCAGGCGCAAATTGGCCTCCGCCAGCCGCTTTTTCGCCTCGATTCCATCCGCTTCCAGGTCCCTCAGTTCCGCGAGCCTGGCCTCGGCCATCCGGCCACCGGCTTCGATTGCCGCGGTCGCGTTGCCCCCGGCCTCGATGCGGCGCGCCAGCGAAATCTCCTGTGCCGCGTTCAAGAGGGGAATCCTCCCGATCTCCTTCAAATACGCCCGAACCGCGTCGTTCATCGGAGCGCCGCGCGCATCCTCCAGGGAGGCTTTTGATCTCGTCGTGTCCGGCTCACTGTCCTTCGCGCGTTCGGAGTCTTGCGGGTCGTGTTCGGCGTCATCGGTTATCTCGATACCCGCCTCGGCCAGGTACACGAACACGTTGTCTATCTGCTCCGGCGTGAGCTCGACGCCCTTGAGGCCTTCGGCGATGTCACCGGTGGTGAGAAAACCTTGTTCTCTCCCGGTGACCGCAAGCTCTCTTACCTCGTGGAGATCCAGATTGCTCAGAGTATCGGACATGGGGCATTCCTTTTCGCGGAAGTGACTGTCACCTGTGGCGCGCGGGAAGGCCGGCGACTGCGCGGGCGGTCGCCGGACCATCACACGTCTTTTTTCAGTCCCGGTAGGACGAACGCTGCGGGCGGTCGGTCCTCGGCCTCGCCTCGTTCACGTTCAGGCTACGACCGTCAAGATCTTTTCCGTTCAATCCTTCGATCGCCGCCTTCGCCTCCGCCGCGTCACTCATCTCAACGAAGCCGAACCCCTTCGATCTGCCGGTCGCGCGATCCGATATCACGTCCGCTGAATCAACGGTACCGAACTGCGCGAAAGCCGCCCGAAGGTCCTCGTCGCTGACGCCATAGCTGAGGTTTCCTGCATAGATTTTCATTACTCCACCTCCTCGTTGCATGAAAAAAGCCCCGAGAATCGCTCCTCGGGACTTAAACATCTCACCTAAAGAACACTAACTCACCAAGATTCTACCACGTTGCCCGGCGAAAAGACATTCGATCCGTCTAGAAGGCAACGTCCGGCGATGCCGTCAGTCCGGGCCGTCCGGTCGCCGCCGGAGCGCACCGCCCGGACTCCGCCGCGTCACGAGACTGGCTTCAACCGCCGGTCACCTGTACTATCTTATTCTGCCGCGTCTGCCGTGTTGTCGCCGAGTCCGCGAGCATTGCGAGAGACCGTGGAACATCAGGAGATACTCGAGGGGCTGGCTCGCGCCGAAGCGTTCCCCTTCGACGCGGGCCGTATAGAGATCGTACAGACGCGAATATCGTCAGTGATCCTCGCGGGAGATTTCGCGTACAAGCTCAAGAAGCCCGTACGCATGGAATTTCTTGATTTCTCGTCGCTCGAGAAGCGGCTGCACTTCTGCGAGAGGGAAGTCGACTTGAACAGGCGGCTGGCCCCGGATGTGTACCTCGGTGTGGTTCCCGTCACGCGGGATTCGGGTGTTCTCCGCGTCGAAGCGCCGGGCACTCCGCTCGAGTACGCGGTAAAAATGCGCAGGCTGCCCGATGACAGGATGATGAACGTGCTCCTCGAGGAAGAGCGGGTGAAGCCAGCCGTAGTGGAAGAAATCGCCACCAGGGTCGAACGTTTTCACGGCGGCGCTGGGAGCGGCCCGGAGATCTCGCGCAACTGCGAGCCCGGGAACGTCGAGCGCGAGCTGAACGACGATCTCGAGCAGGTGAAAGCGTTCGAGGGCGTCACCGTGTCCCCGGAAGTCCTCGGTGACATCGCCGCGTACTTCCACTCCTGGGTCCAGTCCAACAGGGGCCTGCTGGAGGAAAGGGTCCGAACGGGGAGAATCCGCGACTGCCATGGTGACATGCACTCCAGGAACATATGCCTTCCGGGCAAGGTCCAGATATTCGACTGCATAGAGTTCAACGACGTGTTCAGGTACATAGACGTCGCGAGGGAGGTCGCGTTCCTGGCCATGGACCTGGACTCCTACGACGAGCCCGGGCTGTCAAAGCTCTACGTGGATCACTATGTCGGGCTCTCCGGTGACCGGACCCTGCCCGAACTCCTCGACTTTTATAAAGCGTGGCTTGCACTCATCAGGGGGAAAGTCTACTCCATTCCGGCCGACGAGGGCGAAGTCAGCGTCCAGGAGCGCAAGCACTCGATCTTCAGGGCGCGGCGGTACTTCGAGCTGGCACACCGGTATGCCGGGGGACGTGAGGAACCTATCGTGCTTGTTCTGATGGGCGCCATGGGCACCGGCAAGAGCGCCCTCGCCCAGGTACTCGCGAAGAGGCTGTACGTCCACATGGTGGATTCGGATTACGTCAGGAAGACGCTTGCCGGGATCGAGCCCGAGGAGCGCCGCCTGGTTGGCTTCGGCGAGGACATTTACTCCAAGGAGATGACCGGCAGGGTTTACAACGCGATGACGGACATCGCGCGCAGAATGGTCGCGGAGGGGTACTCCGTGATACTGGAGGCCTCGTTCTCGAGGAAAGAGCAGCGCGAGCAGGTCCTCGATTTCGCCTCGCGCGACGGCACCCGGCTCCTGTTCGTCTATTGCACGGCGGACATGCCGGTCCTCGAGAAGCGCCTGATTGAAAGGGAGAGAAGCGGAGAGGGGTTCTCGGACGGAAGGCTCCAGCTTCTGCCGCGACAGCTCGAGCAGTACGAAGAGCCCGACGAGCTCCCCGGCGGCGTACTTCTGAAGCTGGACACCGACCGGCCGCTGGAGGCCCTGGCCGACGAGGTCATGGACCGCATTCAGCGGGAGTACGGCCTCGAGGGCTGAACAGGCTGTCATTCACGCAGGAATAGATGCCTGGCGGCGTTAACCATCGTTCCGGGAGGAGAAGACAATGGCGAAGTGCGAACACTGTGGAGCGGAGCTGACCGAAAGCGGCCACCTTCTCGACGAGGGCGCGGCCGGCGGCGGCCAGACGATCACCGACATGCCGTCGGCGGACGTCAAGGGGGCTCGAAAGGAACTGATCGCGGAGATCAAAAGCGAGCGCGAGAGGGAAGCACGTAGAGAAGAATCTTCCGGTCGCGTGAACGTATGCCCCAAGTGTGGAATGGCCGGAGGTGTTCAGACGATCTCCGACCTTCCGCGAGCCAACCTCCGCGAAGCCCACCGCAAGCTCAAGGAAGAGATTCGTGAGGCGAAAGACAAGTGAACGACACTCTCGTGGGGGCAAAGCCGGAAGGCCCGGGTTTCCTGCCCGGGCCTTCGGCACTGCGGGTTGCGGATGTCGTCAGGCGATCTTGGGAATCGCGGGGATGAGATTCTTCACGGCGTTGAGCATCCGAACGGCTTTCGCCCTGACGGCGGAGGGTAGCCTCCGGGCGGCCGCCAACGCCGGCTGAACGATGGCTTTTACCTGAGCGGCGGCATCTCTCACTATCGGCTTCAACTGGTTTGCGGCGGCGGTCGCTATCGCTTTCGTCTCTGAGGCCGCCTGGGCAAGCGTCGCCTTGATAACGGCCCGGTCGGTCACACCCACGAGCGAGGCCCTGGCGTCCGCCGTCACCTGGCGGATGTCGGCCCTGGCCTGGTCCACTATCGGCTTCATCTGGCCGGCCGCGCTCCGCGCGACCGCCTTCACCTGGTTGACGGTATCGGTAACCCACTGGGGCACCTTGGGCGCCCTCGGGGCGGCCGCCGCAAGAGCAGGCGCCATCACCACCACCAGGAGGACTGCAACCATCAGAATCCCGATCCGCATCCTTGCACGCATGTTTTCCTCACCTTCCTGTCGTGAAGCGGTTGCAATGTCATTAAATGATTCGTAATAACGCGCCCCCGCCTACATAGCCTCTTGGGACCATCGGCGAACGCAGGATGGTTGATCGGTCCGGCGCCGGAATGTGGATGCGCACTCGGGCGAAACGCGAAACCGGGCCTTATGAGGGATTCGCGGCCTGTGCCGGATCTGTGCCTGATCTGTGCCGGGTGGGTCGTCGCCGGCCCGTGTGGGCGCAGGCGGCCGCGCTTGGCCGGAAAGGGACACTCGAGTTGGACAGGGCGCTCAAGTCATCGGTTCGGCCACCGGCGCCCGAATGCCAAGGCTGCTCGTCCTGGCGGCCACGACGGTCTGCCTGTACAGGAGGTTGAAAGCGAGCCAGTAAGGCCAGTGCCCCCTGTAGGACATCCTCTTGAGAATCGACCTGTAAGAGTAGAAGTCCAGGTGCAACCGCCGCGTGTTGTCGTAGAGCTCCTGGGGTGTCATCTTGTTCGGCTGAAAGACTACGCGACTGTCCCACTCGGGATTTCGCCAGAAATCGACCTGGACCCGGTTCTCCTCGACCAACCGCTTGTACAACCTGGTGCCGGGGTACGGTGTCAGGTTCGCGAACTGGGCGACCTGGATCTTGTTATCGATCGCGAAGTCCAGCGTCTGCTTGAACACGGACGCGTCGTCCTCGTCGAAGCCGAAGACGAACGCGCCCATGACGGGTATCCCGTACTTCTTCAACAACCTCAAGGCGTCCGCGTATTCTTCGATTTTGTTCTGAGTCTTTCCCATCTCCGCCAGGCTCGCCGGCGACAACGTCTCCAGGCCGACGAAGAGGAACCGGCAGCCGCTCTCGGCCGCAAGAGCCACCAGCTCCTCGTCCCGGGCCATGGTTATCGAAGCCTGCGATCCCCATGCTATCTTCAATGGGACCAGTGCCTTGAACAACGCCTTGGCTCGCTCCGGGTGCGCCGCGATGTTGTCGTCGATGAACGGGACCACCTTCTTGCGGATGATGTTGCCCCTGGTGAGAGTCTCAACCTCCGCGACGACACTGTCGATCTCGCGCATCCTGATCTTACGGCCGTTGAACTCGGTCACGGAACAGAAGTTGCAGTGGTTCGGGCAGCCCCTGGAGGTCTGAACGCTGTTCGCGCTCCAGTATCGCCTGGGGTTGATCAGGTCCCTGCGCG